>CAVIPZ010000217.1:0-2861 GCA_963644715.1 bacterium
CCGCAGACCATGGCTTTATGCAGTTGTCGCAAAAAAAAGAGAGCGAAGAAATCTGTTTCGTCACCGACAACGACTACCGCAAGTTCCTGCGCAGTGAAGTGCCGGAATTGAAGAAACTGTCGCCCTCGGGCAACTTTGTCACCAAAGACGGCATCGTCGTCGGGCGGCATCAAGGGTTGTTTCACTACACCATCGGCCAGCGCAAAGGTCTCGGCATCGCCTTAGGCGTGCCCACATACGTGGTGGCGCTCGACAAGGCGCACAACAACGTAGTGTTGGGCACCAAAGAAGACCTGGCCTCCACATCATTGTTCATTCACGACTTCAAACTGACAAAATATGACGACTTTCAGGACGGAACGTCAGTCGTGTGCCGGGTACGTTACCGGAGCAACGGAGTTGAAGCGCGCCTGTTTCACAGCAACGGCGGCATAAGGGTCGAGTTCGACACGCCCGTCGAATCGGTCACGCCCGGGCAAAGCGCCGTCTTCTACGAGGGCGACGACCTCATCGGCGGCGGAATCATCGAATGCTGAAATGCAGCATCATTGAGTCCGCTCACATCTTGATATTATTTCCAAACCGATTTCGGCAGAAAGGCTCAAGACCTTTTTGTCTGGTGCACAAGCCTCAAGGTTGACTTGAGATTTCAGATCACGCGCCTGAAATCTCAAGCGTTCAGAGTCTCCATCTTTCTATCCTCTTTTCCGGCTTAAAGCGAGCAGGGATGCAAATACAAGGAGACCGTTCACGATAAGCAGTTCATAGCCGAACTTATATCCGCACAGCCACCGTACCGAATTGTGTTGCAGCACATAGCACAAAACCGGTATTGCCACGGAAACCACAGGAATCATAAAGCGCCGTTTCTGCGGGATTTCGCGTTTGGTGAAGATGCCGAACGCAAAGAGTCCAAGCAGCGGACCGTAGGTATAAGACGCCACCATAAAGATAATGCGGATAAGTGCGTCGTTGTGATGGCTCGAAGCCACAATGATCACAGCAAGGAAGAGCGCGGAGATAATCAGATGTACCACGCGGCGCGCCACCGTCTGCCGGTGAACGTCAGGATAGCGCTTCTCGATTTTGAGAATATCGTAACAAACCGTAGTGGTGAGTGCGGTGAAGGTGCCGTCGGCGGAGGAGAAGCCGGCAGAGATGAGCCCGAAGATGAACACCAGCGCGCCGGCTTTGCCCAAATAGTTGAAGGCTATCTCGGGATAGATGCGGTCGGTGGGCATTGAGGCTATGTCGATGCCCTGATTCTGTGCAAAAACGAGCAACATGCCGCCCAGTATCAGAAACAAAATATTGACAACCACCAAGATAGAGGTAAACGAGAACATATTGCGTTGCGCATCTTTCAGCGTCTTGCACGACAAGTTCTTCTGCATCATATCCTGGTCGAGCCCTGTCATAGCAATAGTGATGAACATGCCGCCGAAGATCTGTTTGAGGAAATAGCTGTTGTTGCGCCAGTCGGTATTGAAGACGGTGCGGCAGTCGGAGCCGTCCTTGCCGGCGGTAGCCATCTGCTGCCAGATGTCGGAAAACGAACCGCCCAAATGCTTGAGCAGGAACACAATGGTAATCACCAACGCAGCAATCATGAATGTTGTCTGCAGCAAATCGGTCCACACCACAGTCTTGAGCCCGCCCCGGAACGTATAGAGCAGAATGATGGCAATCATAACTATAGACGTGAGCCATATCGGTATATTCCATCCGTCAAATACAAATACCTGCAACACAAAGATTACCAGATACATACGGAGCGCGGAGCCTAACAGCCTCGATATGAAAAAGAGCACAGAGCCCGTCTTGTGTGCCTCGTTGCCGATGCGCTGCCCGAGGTACTCGTATATGGAAGTGACATTGGTGCGGTAATAGAGCGGCAGCAACAGTCCGGCAATCAATATGTAACCGAGTATATAGCCGATAACAACCCCAAAATAGGTGAACTGTGTGGTATAAACATCACCTGGCACTGACATAAACGTGACGCCGGAGAGCGAACTGCCGATCATGCCGTAGGCTACCACAAACCATGGCGACTTTCGGTTTCCTGTAAAATAGGTGCGGTTGTCAGCCTTGCGCGAGGTTATGCCTGTGATGACAAAGAGCAGGATGACGTAAAGGACAAAGAAAACAAAGATAAACGTATGCATCAGGTCAGTCTGTTTCAGTAAAAATAGAAATCCGTACTATTTCACGCCCGGCTTGCCAAGGAGAACAAACATATTATGCTTGTAGGCTTCCACGCCCGGCTGGTCGAAGGGGTTGACTCCGAGCAAATAGCCGCTGATGGCGCAGCTCAATTCAAAGAAGTAAATCATTTGTCCCAGCGTTTGTTCGCTGATTTCCTGCACCGTGATAGAGAGATTCGGCGTTTTGCCATCGAGGTGTGCCTGTGCCGTGCCTTGTTGGGCTATGTGGCAAATTTCGTGCAAAGAGCGGTGCTGCAGATAGTTCAGTCCGTCAGCATCTTGCACGTCGTAGGGAATAGCGACGCTCTTCTGCGGTTTTTCGACAGTCAGCATCGTCTCAAAAAGCTGGCGGCTGCCCTCTTGTATATATTGTCCGAGCGAGTGCAGGTCTGTTGAGAAGACAGCTCCGGCGGGGAAGATGCCTTTCTGCTCCTTGCCTTCGCTTTCGCCGAAGAGTTGTTTGAACCATTCGATAAAATAGAACAGTTTAGGCTCAAAGGAGGTCATCAGTTCGATTTTGTAGCCTGCCTGATAGAGCAGATTACGCAGCAATGCGTACTGCATGGCCGGGTTGCTGTCGAAATGGGGAGATTCCAGCAATTGCTGTCTCATTTCGGCCGCGCCTTGCAATAGTTTGCGTATAGAGTAACCTGC
>CAVIPZ010000218.1:0-2844 GCA_963644715.1 bacterium
CTCCAATCCTATCAGAATGCACAACCGCTGCAAACTGACCGGTCGCCCGAAAGGCTATATACGCCAGTTCGGTCTCTCCCGTATCAACTTCAGGGAAATGGCAATGGCAGGCCTTCTGCCCGGTGTAAAGAAAGCAAGTTGGTAATAAATTTTTTAGAAGCATAAGATTATGAATACCGATCCAATATCAGATTATTTGACTCGTTTGAGAAACGCTATCCGTGCCAATCATAAAGTTGTGGAGATTCCCGCTTCTAACGAGAAAAGAGCTATCACGAAGATTCTCTTTGACAAAGGATACATTCTCAATTATAAGTTCATCGAAGAGGGTCATCCTACTATCAAGATTGCCCTGAAATACCATCCTGCCACAAAACAGTCAGCCATTACGACACTCCAGCGTGTCAGCCGTCCCGGTCTGCGTAAATATGTCGGCGTTGATGAAATGCCGTCTGTGCTCAATGGACTTGGCATCGCTATTATTTCCACTTCCCACGGCATGATGACCGACAAGGAAGCCAAGGCTCAAAATGTAGGCGGTGAAGTAATTTGTTACATTAGTTAATGAGGAGGAATTGATATGTCAAGAATAGGAAAATTGCAAATCGCTATCCCCGCAGGGGTTGAAATAAAAAGAGACGAGAAGTCGAATGTGGTTACCGTAAAAGGTCCTAAAGGCGAACTGAAACAGTATGTCCATCCAGACATCGAGATGAATATCGAAAACGGACATGTCCATTTCACCCGCCCTAACGACAGCAAACGTTGCAAATCTATGCACGGTCTCTACAGAGCACTGGTCAACAATATGGTTACAGGCGTTTCTGAAGGTTTCCAAATCAAGATGGAAGTCATAGGCGTCGGCTACAAGGCTGAAGCCAAAGGCGCTCACCAACTTGACATGGGACTCGGCTATTCCCACAATATTCTGTTCGACTTTCCGGAAGAGATTTCGGTGCAGACGATCAACGAAAAGGGTAAAAGCCCTGTCATCATCCTCAGCAGCATCGACAAGCAACTGCTTGGTCAGGTTGCCAACAAGATTCGCTCTTACCGGAAACCTGAACCGTACAAAGGGAAAGGTATCCGCTTCCAAGGCGAATATATCAGGAAGAAAGCTGGAAAATCAGCAGAAAAATAACCTTGTAAATTTGTTATTATGGCTTACAACAAAAAAGAATATAGAAGAAACAGGATTAAAAACCGCGTGCGCAAGATTGTCAGCGGTACGGCTACCCGTCCCAGACTGTCGGTTTTCAGAAGTAACCGCGACATCTATGTTCAGCTGATTGATGACGTGGCAGGTGTCACTATGGTGTCCGCCTCCTCAAAAATCGCTGGCATCGCTGACCAGAAGATCACGAAATGCGAAAAGTCTGCGCTTGTCGGTAAGGAAATCGCCTCTCGTGCTCTTGCCGCCGGCATCAACGAGGTCGTTTTTGACCGTAATGGTTATTTGTATCATGGTAGAATCAAATCTTTGGCAGAAGCAGCCAGAGAGGGCGGTCTCAAATTTTAAACATCAAGACTTATGGCTAACGTAAATATCAAGAAAGTTAAAGCAGCCGACATCGAACTGAAAGAAAGAATGGTGGCTGTCAACAGAGTCACGAAGGTTACCAAGGGCGGTCGTATTTTCAGTTTCGCTGCTATTATGGTGGTAGGAAACGAAAACGGCATCGTAGGATATGGTCTCGGAAAAGCAAAGGAAGTTTCCAAGGCCGTTGAGAAAGGTACTGAAGACGCAAAGAAAAACCTTATTCAAGTTCCTGTGCTCAAAGGTACCATTCCGCACGCTCAGGAAGGCAAATACAGCGGCGCTACTGTTTTCATGAAACCCGCTGCTCCTGGTACCGGTGTTATCGCCGGCGGTGCTATGCGTGCCGTGCTTGAGAGTGTAGGCGTGAAAAACGTGCTGGCTAAATCTAAAGGTTCATCCAACCCGCATAGTGTGGTGAAGGCTACTTTCGATGCCCTCTCCAAGATGCGCGATGCCTATACGGTTGCACAAGTCCGCGGAGTAAACCTCGACAAGGTTTTCAACGGATAAGTTTCTCCGTTTTGCAATAAAAAGGGATATGCCTCGCATATCCCTTTTTTGTTTATGTTGAAATGCTATAGATGCCTTTTTTCAAGATTGTTCATTTCCTGTTTGGCACATTGCCAGAAACTCTTTGTCAATGCCTAACAGCGTAGCAATAGAGAATGCTTCGCGCGGAACTTCGTCACCGTCAGTTTCTACCAAGGAGTAGTCCATTTTGTCGCTGATGTTGCCGACCGTGGGCGGGTCGTCGGGGTTGAGATGAAGTCCTTTTACCCGTAACCTGCGGCAGTCCGTTGCAATGCCGCTGTAGTGGGTGGTGACGATTGCCGTGATGCCCAGTTTCTTGGCCAGTCTCAAGAATCCGTTTACAAGCTGTTTGCCTTCTTCGGGGTTGGTGGTGCGGGCCAATTCATCTACCAAAGCCAAAACACGCTTGCCGGCACGTCCCGACTTGATGATTCTGTCAATCGTCAAGATCTCTACCGCAAACGAAGAGAGTCCGCTGAGTTCAGATTGCTTGTCTCCGATGCTGCTGATGATTTCGTCCTGCAAGGTCATCGCTGCATTTGCCGCGGGCACGAAAAAGCCAAATTGGAATAAGTATTGACAAAGCGATATTGTTTTGAGTATGACGGACTTGCCCGCCATATTGGCTCCCGTTATCAGGATGGTCTCTTTGCCGAATTTGATATCGATGGGCTGAAAAGATCGTCCCTTTGTTTTAAGTGCTTCCGACACTTCAGGGTTATAGAACCGGGTCAGTTCGGTATGGTCTGAAATCTCCGGGCGGCAGGCATTCC
>CAVIPZ010000219.1:0-2823 GCA_963644715.1 bacterium
TTTTCCAAGTTCTTCACGAAAGCAAGATAACGCTCTTCGTGCCCTTTTTCTGCCACGGCAATGTTGCGGTACATTGCGGCAATGTCAGGAAAGCCCTCCCGGGCTGCCACATCGGCAAAAAGCGGATAGGCATCAGCCCACTCCTCATGCTCTCCCATAGCAGCGGCTTTCAGGTTCTCTAATGTGGTGCCGATGACTCCTGCTGGGAAACTTGCAGTGATTTCGACATTGCCGCCCTCCAGATACTTGAACATACGTTTGGCATGCTCTTTCTCCTGATCTGCCGTTTCTGTGAAGATGGCGGCCATCTGTTCATAACCCTCTTTCTTTGCGGCACTGGCAAAGTAAGTGTAACGCATCCGTGCCTGCGATTCGCCGGCAAACGAGTGCATCAGATTCTTTTCTGTTTCTGTTCCTTTGATACTCATGCTAATATGAAATGTTTGGTTTTTTTGATCGTGGCAGGTTCGTTCCTGACACAAAGCGAAAACAAAAATAGAGAATTGTTTTTACATACAATTCCTTGTTAAGGTTTTTTAACGGCGGCAGCACGAAAATGATTTTAGACTTTAGAGGCGCTATTCAAACGGAAAATGGAATATGGAAAACGAAAAAATATTACCTTTGCAACCCTTATTAGGAATTGGAATGAAAAAACTGTTGCCCATATTCTTCGTTTTCTTCGGCTTTTCAGTCTCGGCCCAAGCCCCGTCTGGTTATTATTCTGCTGCTTGCCACAAGAAAGGCTATGCTTTGCGTGTCGCCCTGCATGGCATTATTGATGAACATACCTCGTTGGCATACGGCGCGCTTTGGGACGCTTACCAACAAACGGACAAGAACACGCAGAACGGCAAGGTGTGGGACATGTACTCCGACAACCCGGACGGCACTGCGGCCTACTATTATGACTTCAGCGACCGTTGCGGCAATTACAGCAATTACAGCAAAGAGGGCGATTGCTATAACCGCGAACATAGCATTCCGCAGAGCTGGTTCAACAGTCAGATGCCGATGCGTACAGACTTGTTCCATGTCTATCCTACCGACGGCTATGTCAACAACAAGCGCGCCAATTATCCGTTTGGCGAGGTTGACCACGTGCAGTGGGTGAGCACAAACGGATCAAAACTGGGCACAGGTGCCGCTGACGGTCCTTCAGATACTGTTTTTGAACCAATTGATGCCTATAAAGGCGACTTTGCACGCAGTGTCCTCTATATGGCGGTGCGCTATATGGATCAGAATCTTGGCTGCACTACGCAGTCAATGTATGCCTCGGGCTCGCTTAAGCCATGGGCACTGTTGCTTATGCTCCGTTGGCACGCCCAAGACCCTGTTAGCCAAAAAGAGATTGACCGCAATAACGCCGTTTTTGCCATTCAGCATAACCGAAACCCCTTTATCGATTACCCCGAACTGGCAGGCAAAATCTGGGGCGAAGACTCTGTGAATGCTTTTGACCCCAATGCTGTGCCCGATTACAATGCGAATGCCTTGCTGGCGGTTTGCCCGAACCCGACCTCTGATAAGGTTACCGTAACGTTGTCTGATGCCTTTCAAGGACCGGTAACCGTGCGGTTGTTTAATGCCGCCGGCGAACTGCTCTCTATTCAGACGGCTTCTGGCGGCGGGTCTGTCCAATTGGAACTTAAAGACTATTCTTCCGGACTCTATTTTATCCGGATATCAGGCGCAAATTTTGTTTTGAACCGTAAATTATTGAAATTGTGAGCAGATTTTATGTAACCAAGCAGTTCTCTTTTGAGATGGCACATGCATTGACAGATTATCCCGGCAAGTGCCGCAACATTCACGGCCATTCCTATCGCCTTGAGGTTGCCGTGACGGGCAACCGATCAGAAAGCAGCGGTATGGTCATCGATTTCAAGCTCTTGAAAGACATCGTGAACCGCACGGTGGTTGAACCGCTCGACCATTGCCTCGTCCTTTCAGAACATACCGACGAAGAACTGAAAAGGCTGTTGAAGAAGGAGTTTGAAAAGGTGAAGATTGTCCCGTTCCAACCCTCTACCGAAAATCTGCTCGAGTATATGGCAACATTGCTCGCCCCAGAATTTCCTGATAATGTTAAACTCTCTTCGCTCAGGCTCCAAGAGACGGAACAGTCGTGGGTGGAATTGAAATTCGAAAACTAATATTAAAGCATAAAAAATAGAATATTATGAATCCTTTGTTTGAAGCAAGCGTTTACGCTAACCGCAGAGACCAGCTTACCCGAACCCTCAAAACGGGAATAGCCGTCTTTTTAGGGAACCACGAGGCCCCGATGAATTATCCTGACAATACCTACAATTTTCGTCAGGACAGCGATTTCCTTTATTTTTTCGGCCTGTCTATTGCCGACATTGCCGCCGTTATCGATTTTGACGAGCATAAATCAATCATTTTCGGAGATGATTTCGGCATAGACGATATCATCTGGATGGGTGACCAGCCTACGATTTCTTCGTTGGCAGAGAAAGTGGGCGTTAGGGAGACCCGCCCGATGGCCAAATTGCAGGATTATATCCGTGAGGCACAGGAAAAAGGCCGTAAGGTGCATTTCACGCCGCCTTACCGTGGCGACAACCAGATTTTGTTGTCAAACCTTACGGGCATCCCTGTCAACGAGGTTCGCGAAGCTGCTTCTGTTGACCTTATCAAAGGCATTGTGGCATTGCGCTCTGCCAAAGAGCAGTGCGAAATTGAGGAGATGGAAAAGGCTTGCGAAATTGGGGTCAGGATGCATACGGCCGTTATGCGCCGTTGTGTGGCGGGCGCTTCCGAGCACGAACTCGCCGGCCTTGCTGAAGGCATCGC
>CAVIPZ010000220.1:0-2823 GCA_963644715.1 bacterium
ATTGAAGACGCTCGGGTGCAAGTTCCAGTTCTCCGCAAATTTTGCGGAGAAAGAACGCCGTGGTGAACCGGTCGTTCTGGTTGAAGTCGCAGTAAAACGGGTCGATGTCAAAGTAGAAACGGGTGTCGTAGTGGTTCTTTATGTGTTTGACCACGGCAATTTCGGCGGGCGAGAAGACGTGGAATCCGGCAAAGATGAAATGCTTGGATTTCCATCCGGGAAGCTTGGCGTAGGTTGCGATGTTCTCGGCACAGTCGCGGTAACGGAAGCCGGCATACGATTTCCCGACTTCCCGCATCTTGTTGTGAAAAGCGGTATAGAGAGTCCCGAAGCGTGCATAGAGTTTCATCTTTTCTTTCATAGCCTCGCTGTCTGTCTGAATCCCCGACATGGCGAGGGAGAATTCTTTGTCAAAAGCCAGCGTCTTGAACACATATTCGCCGTCCTGAATCTGCATGTCTATTTCGTCGATGTCTGACAGAAAAGCCGGTGCCCAGGAGAGCATGTCGTTGAAGTTGCCGGCAATGGCGGGCGAAAGCGTTTGTTGGGTCTCAAACAGGAGTGCCAGCGTCTCGATCTGCTCCATGTCTTTGAGCGGCGAAAGTCGGCTGATGAACTCGTCAATGGTGAGGATCTTAGGAGCGAAAACAGGCTTGTCGCTGCACGCCAGATGCTGAAACAAGATTCTGCCTGCACGCTTGTTGGGCAGGATGATGAACGTTTCTTCCAGTTTGAAGCCGGACTCTTTGATGGCGGCAGACAACTCTGCCAAGAATGTGGTTGTCATGGTTCTGTTATGTTAATTTTTATTTGGATGTCAATCAAGTTTGAGAACGGCAAGGAAGGCTGACTGCGGCACCTCTACGTTTCCGATCTGGCGCATTCTCTTTTTGCCTTTTTTCTGTTTCTCAAGCAGTTTGCGTTTCCGTGTGATGTCGCCGCCGTAGCACTTTGCGGTCACGTCTTTGCGTACGGCCTTGACGGTTTCACGGGCGATGATTTTTGAGCCGATGGCGGCCTGTATGGCGATGTCGAACTGCTGTCTGGGAATCAGTTCCTTGAGTTTTTCGCAGATGCGTCGGCCAAACGCGTAGGCATTGTCGGCGTGGATGAGCGCCGAGAGGGCATCTACGGAGTCGCCGTTCAGCAGGATGTCGAGTTTCACCAGGTTTGCGGGCCTGAAGTCGGTGATGTGGTAGTCAAACGAGGCGTAGCCTTTGGAGATGCTTTTGAGTTTGTCGTAGAAGTCGAAGACGATTTCGCCCAGCGGCATGTCGAAGGTGAGTTCAATGCGGTTGGCGGCCACATACATCTGGTTGACCAGCGAGCCGCGCTTGTCGATGCAGAGTTTCATGATGGGGCCGATATAGTCGTCCTTGGTGATGATCTGGGCGCGGATGAACGGTTCTTCCACGTGGTCAATTTCGGTAGGGGCAGGCATCCCCGAGGGGTTATAGACCTCCAGCCACTGTTTCTTGGTGGTCATCACACGGTACGAGACGTTGGGCACGGTGGCGATGACATCCTGGTCGAACTCGCGGTCGAGCCGCTCTTCGATGATTTCCATGTGCAGCAGTCCGAGAAAGCCGCAGCGGAAACCGAACCCGAGAGCCGCCGACGATTCGGGCTCAAAGGTGAGCGAGGCGTCGTTCAGGCGCAGCTTTTCAAGCGACGAACGCAGTTCCTCGTATTGGTCGGCCTCGGTAGGGTAGATGCCGGCAAACAGCATAGGCTTCACTTCCTGAAATCCCTCGATGGCTTCGGTACACGGCCGCGCCACATGGGTGATGGTGTCGCCGACTTTCACCTCCGTGGAGGTCTTGATGCCCGTGATCAGATAGCCCACATCACCCGCCGACAAGGTGTCTTTGGGCACGCGGTCCATCTTCAGGATGCCGATTTCGTCGGCATCATACTCTTTTTTTGTGGATATGAATTTCACGAGGTCGTGCGTCTTGACGGTTCCGTTGAAGATGCGAAAGTAGGCGATGATGCCTCTGAAGGAGTTGAAGATGGAGTCGAAGATGAGCGCCTGTAGCGGAGCGTCAGGGTCTCCCTCCGGAGCAGGTATGCGTTCGATGATGGTTTCAAGGATCTGTTCAACGCCTTGCCCCGTCTTGCCCGAGGCTTCGATGATGTCGGACTCGTCGCAGCCGATAAGGTCAACAATTTGGTCTTTGACCTCTGCGGGCATGGCCGCGGGCATATCCATTTTGTTCAGCACGGGAATGATTTCCAAATTGCTGTCGATGGCCTGGTAGAGGTTCGAGATGGTCTGTGCCTGCACGCCTTGTGTGGCATCAACCAACAGCAGCGCCCCCTCACATGCTGCAATGGACCGCGACACTTCGTAAGAGAAATCCACATGTCCCGGCGTGTCTATGAGGTTGAGGATGTAAGTCTGCCCTTGGTATTGGTATTCCATTTGAATGGCATGGCTCTTGATGGTGATGCCGCGCTCGCGCTCAAGATCCATGTCGTCAAGAACCTGGTTCTGGAACTCGCGGTCGTTGACGGTTTTGGTGTATTGAAGCAGCCGGTCGGCCAACGTGCTTTTGCCATGGTCTATATGGGCAATGATGCAGAAATTTCGGATGTTTTTCATAAGCGTGCAAAAATAACATAAAACTTTAAATGCCGACCGTCAAGCTCAAAAGTCAGAGTCTATTTCTTCCCTGTCCTGTCTGGAGTTGCGGAAGTCAATGTAGGAGATGACTAACGGGGAAGTGGATCGGTAACTGCATTGGGAGAGCACAATCTGGTTGCTGTTGCCCGTGACGGTGTCTTTGTTGACGTTCCATATGGTATAGTTGGTCGTGTATT
>CAVIPZ010000221.1:0-2815 GCA_963644715.1 bacterium
CCACAAGGCAGGGTTCAAGACGGCCTTGGCCAACGAGTTTGACTCCAAGATCTGCCCCACCTTCAGATGTAACTTTCCCGATGTATGCCTGATAGAGGGCGACATACGGGAGATTAAGGAAGAATGGTTCCCCACCGGCATCGACGGAATCATCGGCGGTCCCCCGTGCCAGTCGTGGAGCGAGGGCGGAGCCAAGCGTGGAATCGAAGACTCGCGCGGGCAGCTCTTCCGCGACTACATAAGGATCTTGAAGAAAGTGCAGCCGCTCTTCTTTGTGGCAGAGAACGTATCGGGCATGCTGGCTCCACGCAACTCCAAGGCAGTGGAGGAGTTCCTCGACGAGTTCCGCAACGCCGGCGTGGGCTACGACGTGCAGCTCAAGATGCTCAACGCCAAGGATTTCGAGGTACCTGAAGACCGTGACCGAGTGTTCTACATCGGGTTCAGAAAAGACCTTCACATCACGGACTACGCCTACCCCGAGCCCGTGCTGCCACGGGTTACCCTGCGCGAGGCCATCGGCGACCTGCAGCACACCGCCATTCCAGCCCTGGACAAGAACCACACCAACGGCGAGGCTTGCCTAGTGCCCAACCACGAGTACTACATCGGTGGCTTCTCGCCCATTTTCCTTTCCCGCAACAGGGTGCGCGGATGGGACGAGCAGGGGTTCACGGTGCAGGCGAGCGGCAGGCAGTGCCAACTGCACCCGCAGGCTCCGAAGATGATAAGAGTGGGTGCCAACAGTCAGATTTTCGTGCCGGGCAAGGAGCATCTGTACCGCAGGATGACCGTCCGTGAAGTGGCTCGCATCCAGACATTCCCCGACACTTTCAAGTTCGTTTACAACGACGTGAACATGGGCTACAAGATGATAGGCAACGCCGTGCCCGTGAACTTGGCATACCACATCGCCCTGAGCATCCGGGCGGCGCTCGACAAGCACGGGGTGGAATACGGCAAGAACGACGAGGTTTCTCAAAGGCATCAATGAATATCAAGAAAACAGGCAACACGTTGACCGGCAACCCGGCGATGACGGATGGCACGGTCTATTCGATGCTCATCATTTGCAGCATCTCGCATTTCCTCAACGACATGATACAGTCGATAGTTCCTGCCATTTACCCGATTGTGAAAGAGAGTTACGGCTTTTCGTTCGCCCAAATCGGCATCATCACGTTTGTGTTCCAAATGACCTCCTCCATCCTTCAGCCTTTCACCGGGCTGTATGCCGACAGGCATCCGCGGCCGTACGCGCTCTCTGCGGGCATGTGCTTCACCTTGCTAGGATTGCTGTTGCTGGCCTTTGCCGGCAATTTCTTGCTCATACTGCTGGCGGTAAGCATCGTCGGCATTGGCTCGTCGCTGTTTCATCCTGCCGCCTCGCGGGTGGCGCAGATGGCTTCAGGCGGCAAGAAAAGCCTCGCCCAATCCATCTTTCAGGTGGGCGGCAACGGCGGCTCTGCCGTAGGCCCGCTGCTGGCCGCGCTCATCATCCTGCCATTCGGACAGCACGCCATCTCCTGGTTCGCCTTAGCCGCATTAGCGGCCGCGCTCATTATGCTGCGGCTCGGCAAATGGTACAAACTGCGGATGCAATATGTGGTCAGCCACCCGCAGAAACAGTTGCCGCTCAACAACCCTATCAGCCGCCGCGCCAAGCAGGGCGCCATGCTGATTCTTGTGCTGCTGATGTTCTCAAAATACTTCTACACGGCTTGCATCACCAATTATTTCACATTCTTCTTGATCGACAAGTTCGGATTGAGCGTGAAGGCTTCGCAACTGAGCCTGTTTGTTTTCCTTGCCGCCTTTGCCGTTGGTACCATTGCGGGCGGAATCTTCGGCGACCGCTTCGGACGCAAGTACGTGATTTGGTTCTCAATACTCGGAACGGCGCCGTTTGCTTTGCTGCTGCCATACGTCAATCTGCCGCTCACGCTGGCCTGCGCTTTCTTCGCCGGCCTGGTCATCGCCTCCGCATTCTCGTCTATTGTGGTCTATGCCACCGACTTGATGCCCGCCAAGGAGGGCATGATCGCCGGCGTGTTCTTCGGACTGATGTTCGGGTTGGGCGGTCTGGGCTCCGCTTTCTTCGGATGGCTTGCCGACAAAACCAGCATCGGGTTCATTTTCCAAGTGAGCGCTTTCTTGCCCCTGCTCGGCATTATCGCCGCATTCTTGCCGAACACTCAGAAATCATCCCAATAAAACAGAACCAAACTATAATGCCCCGGAAGATTGCCTATGTTCAGTATTACCGTTCTCCTTGCGGAGAAATGGTCCTTGCTTCCATCGACGGCAGGCTTTGCCTCTGCGACTGGAACGAGAAAAACTGCGCAGAACGCAACAAACGCCGCATAGTCCGCCTTCTGCATGCAGATTTCCAGGTACAGCCCTCAAAAGTTCTCTTGCAAACAAAACAGCAACTTGACGAGTATTTTGCCCGCGAACGCCGGCATTTCGACATTCCGCTGCTTCCTGTAGGCACCGCATTTCAGCAAGGCGTATGGGGAGCATTGCTCGAAATCCCTTACGGCGAAACGCGTACCTATAAGGACATAGCCTTGCGTGTGGGTAACCTCAAGGGCATACGGGCAGTAGCGCAAGCAATCGGGGCTAACGGCATCGGCATCATCATCCCGTGCCACCGCGTCATCGGCTCGAACCACACACTGACCGGATTTGCAGGCGGATTAGAAGCCAAGAAGACATTGCTGGAACTGGAGAACGAATAATTGCTTTCTGCGTTCTAAAAGTTGTGTCGCCCTTTCCATACAAGCAACCATGTTTTTTCAACCGTTGCTTGGGG
>CAVIPZ010000222.1:0-2810 GCA_963644715.1 bacterium
CCGCCAAGATCTCTTCTATCGAACTTGACGAGGAAAACAAAACCGCTAATGTGTATATGAAGTCCGACCAAGTCTCCCTTGCCATCGGAAAGGGCGGCTACAACATCAAGTTGGCATCTAAACTTTCAGGCTATGAGATTGATGTCTTCAGAGACGACGTGGCCCAGGAAGAGGATGTCCCGTTGAGCGAGTTCTCGGATGTGTTTGACCAGTGGGTGATCGATGCTTTCGTCGGCATCGGATGCGATACCGCCAAGAGCGTGTTGGCTATTGACCGCGACGAACTGATTAAACGCACCGACCTCGAAGAGGAGACCGTAGATGCTATGATCGCAGCCGTCAAGGAAGAACTGGACATTGCAGAATAACCAGATTTCCGAAAAGGTCCATTTGTCAACGAAAACAATTGCAAGTTTTTAAAATTCAATATGTCAGAGGAAAAAAGAAAAATACCACGTTTAGGCAAGGCCGCCAGTGAGTTCAATGTCTCCGTCGAAACGATTGTTGCCCTGTTCAAGAAGAAAAACATCGAAATCAAAGAGGACAGGAATACCAAACTGACAGAGGAGATGTATGATCTGCTTCTCCGTGAGTATGGCAAGGAAAAACATATCAAGTCAGAAGCGGACAAGATTGAGATCGGGACGTTTGTGGCCAAGTCGAAATCCGAAAACAAAGCCAAGGAGAAAATCGCCCCTGCCAAGGAAAAAGAGGATCACGACGAGCCTGTTGAAGAGAACCTCATCATCAAGAATACGTCCATCATCAATCCTCCACAACATATTGATACGGAAATACCGACCCCAAAAGTGCTTGGGAAGATAGATCTGCAGGAGTTGGACTCCAAGAAAAAGCCTAAAAAGGATGCCGCTCCGAAAGAGAAGCCTGAGAAAGAGGAATCTGCAACCGAACCGGCTTCAACTCCAGAAGAGCCGGCACCGGCAGAAACTCCAGCCCCGGCGGAAGAATCCAAGCCGGAAGAGAAGCCCTCTGAGCCTGTGGCAGAAATGCCCGAAAAGCCGGTTTCCGCAGATGAAAATAAAGAGCCAGAACAGATTGAGACGGTTGTTCCTCATCTCGAACAGCCTAAAGTAATTGATACGATTGACCTTTCTGCCCTGAACAAGAAGAAAGAGACTTCAGAAAAGGTGCCGGAAGAAAAGGCAAGTGAGAAGCCGACAGAGAAGTCTGCCGAACCTAAACCGGCAACCGCGTCTGGACCTGCTGCGGCAAAGCCTGTTGTCAATCCGTTAGGACGGGCTGACCGCGAAGTTGAGTTCATCGAGACGCGCGTGGAGAAAATCCAAGGCCCCAAGATTATGGGCAAGATTGAACTGCCTGTAGAGAAGACGAAAGACGCTTCGAAGAAACAGGACAACCACGGCAACAATGACGACAAGAAAAAGAAGAAACGGAAACGTATCCTCAAACAGACTCCGGGCATGAAGACGGGCAACAATGCCGGTCGTGATGACAACAAGAAAAAGAGCGAGCCCGAAAAGACAGAAATCTCGCCCGAAGATATCCAGCGTCGCATAAAGGAGACAAAGCAGCGGCTGGAACCAACGGGAAAGACCAAGTCGTCGAAGCGGAGAAAGGAAAAACGGCAGTTGATACACGAGCGTATGGAGGAGCAGGAACAGCAAGCCATAGAGAACCAGAAGGTGCTCAAGGTGACCGAGTTCCTGACGGCCAACGAACTGGCGACGCTGATGAACAAGGAGGTGAACGAGATCATCTCTACCTGTTTGAGCATCGGGCTCTTTGTTTCCATAAACCAGCGGCTTGATGCCGAGACGATAACGCTGCTTGCCGAAGAATTTGGCTTCCAAGTAGAGTTTATTGGCGCAGATGTAGAGGATGCACAGACAGATACGGACAATGAAGAAGACCTTGTGCCGCGCCACCCGATCATAACCGTTATGGGACATGTGGACCACGGCAAGACTTCGCTGCTTGACTATATACGCAAAACGAATGTGATTGCGGGCGAGGCCGGCGGCATTACGCAGCACATCGGCGCGTACTTGGTGCAGCTTTCGGACGGCCGGAAGATTACGTTTCTGGACACGCCCGGTCACGAGGCTTTTACCGCTATGCGTGCCCGCGGCGCCAAGATTACCGACCTCTGTATCATTGTCATCGCCGCCGACGATGCGGTTATGCCCCAGACGGTGGAAGCCATCAACCATGCACAGGCTGCCGGCGTGCCTATGGTGTTTGCTATCACTAAGATAGACAAGCCTAACGCTAACCCGGAGAAGATCAAAGAGGAACTCGCCAATATGAACATTTTGGTGGAAGACTGGGGCGGAAAATACCAATGCCAGGAGATTGACGCCAAGCACGGCGACCATGTAAAAGATTTGCTTGAGAAGGTGTTGTTGGAGGCAGAAATGCTGAACTTGAGGGCAAACCCGAACCGCAACGGAACGGGCGCTGTCATCGAGTCGCTGCTCGACAAGGGGCGCGGCTATGAGGCCAAGGTGCTGGTTCAAAACGGCACGCTCCGCGTCGGTGACGCTATCTTGGCAGGAAATTACTACGGCAAGGTGAAGGCTATGTTCAACGAACGAAACCAGCCTGTCAAGTCGGCCGGTCCCGCCACGCCGGTGCTTTTGTTAGGTCTGAACGGCGCGCCGCAAGCCGGCGACACGTTCAAGGTGTGCGATACGGAGCAGGAAGCCCGCACTGTCGCTACTAAACGGTCCCGCCTTACCCGCGAAATGGGGCTCCGGACCCAGAAACATATCACTTTGGAGGAAATCGGCCGCCGAATCGCTATCGGCGACTTCAAAGAACTCAACATC
>CAVIPZ010000223.1:0-2071 GCA_963644715.1 bacterium
GGTGGTTGTCGTTCTTGTAAGCCTCAGAAGTCCACCATACGTTGTCGTGGCTCTGTGCATCGTCTACGATGTACTTATCCTTAGGAGAACGACCTGTGAAGATACCGGTCATTACGTTGACAGCACCAAGCTCTGTCACCTGACCTACTTCATAACCTTCGAGACCTGCCTTTGTCTCCTCCTCGAACAACTGCTCGTAAGAAGGATTGTGAGCGATTACTGTAGCACCAGTAATTCCATACTGTGTTAAATCTAACTTTGCCATTTCTTGTAAATGTATTTAAGTTGTGAAAAATTCTTTTTACTTTAAAACCACCGCAAAGATACGGAAAAAGTCTTGTAACGCAAACTTTCTTTTAGAAAAATTCCATTTTTGTCTTCCTTTTTAGGTTAAAGTATTTAAAAAGTTTGCCACCTATTAAATAAATGCCACTCGCAGATAGCAAACAAATGAAATATTTTTCATACATTTGCAGTCATAACTACTTATTTTCCAAAATTATGAAAGTCATCAATCTTAGTGAGCAAAACTCCATAATAAACCAGTATCTGGCTGAGATCAGGGATGCTGACTACCAGACCAACCGTCTGCTCTTCCGCAACAACATCATGCGCATTGGCGAATATGAGGCGTTTGAAATTTCCAAGACTCTCGACTATTCGGCCACCTCTGTCACCACGCCTCTTGGTACAGCCAACGTAAAACTGCCTACCGACGACATTGTGCTTGCCACCATCTTCCGTGCCGGACTGCCGCTGCACGAGGGATTTCTCAACATCTTCGACCATGCCGGCAACGCCTTTGTCTCGGCTTACCGCGAATATACTGATGCTGAGCACCACGAAGTGGGCATCCATGTGGAATATCTCGCCACTCCCAATATAGAGGGAAAGACCCTCGTCATAGCCGACCCTATGCTTGCCACAGGCGGAAGTATGGAACTGGGCTACAAGGCTTTCCTCACCAAGGGTACTCCTAAGAAAATACATGTAGCCTGCGTCATCGCCACCCCAGAGGGTATCCAGCACATCAAGGACACATTCCCTGACGACAAAACCACCATTTGGTGTGCTGCCATCGACCCGGGCATGAACGAACACAAATATATCGTTCCGGGCTTCGGCGATGCCGGCGACTTGTGCTACGGCGAAAAAATGTAAATGATTTTGTCATAGACACAGTTCTCCAGGCTGGGGAAATACTGCCTCTATGCCAATTGAGCCTATGCCTCATCGGCCGTTGAGCCTATACCTCGTTGGCAGTTGAGCCTATACCTCATTAGCCATCGAGCCTATACCTCATTGGCCATCGAGCCTATACCTCGTCGGCACATGAGACAAGCCAAAAGACCGTTTGCCTTGTAACTATATATATATCAAGGCATAGCATTCGCACTCCTGTCACAATATCACAAGCATAAATTCAAGAAGAAATATAACCTTTGGGGCATCCACGTCATTGTCATCGACAAGGCAAAGATGATTCAAAGGTTATATTTTATTGTCATATATTTTCGCAACCACATAGTACACACACTTCTTGCTACTTAATAGTGGAACGAACTTCCACCAAGGAATTCCCTCAACAAACTTGTTGGCGGTATGTTTTGATTGCTGATAGGCGTAAAGTAGCGCAGGAAGTGAAGCAAACGGCGCGCTTCGCTGTATTCCTCACAGTTTTCCGGCACCTGCTGCAATAGCGGTTCTGCCTGTTCCTTTATCACCGCCAATTCAAAGAGCATAGCGGTATTGAACATAGCGTCGGCATTCTCCTGGAACGGGAATATCCACTTATTCTCTCCGCTTCTCACCGACTGCCAACGGTGAATGGTCTCTCTTGCTCCCACCCCACGGTATTTATGGTCTCTCACTATGCGGCGAAGCAGACGGTTGTCGGTAGTCGGTATGTAGTTGTGGTTGTCAAGGAGAATGGTGGTAAGAGCCGAAGCATAGACACGAAACTTCTGTTCTTCAGGCACCTGCGCCGTGAGCACAGGGTTCAGGGCATGAATTCCTTCCACCACAAGCACATTGTTTGGTTCCATCTTCAGCCGGGTACCGCTCTTCTCGC
>CAVIPZ010000223.1:2081-2806 GCA_963644715.1 bacterium
AAAGAGGGCATTAAACTGCTCGTTGATGAGCGGCAGATTCAGCGCATATACACTTTCATAGTCATAGTCGCCAGACTCGTCTTTTGGTGTCTTTTCGCGGTCGACGAAATAGTCGTCGAGAGATATCTGGAGCGGTTTTATGCCATTTGCAAGCAACTGTACGGAGAGGCGCTTGCAGGTAGTGGTCTTGCCCGATGACGACGGACCGGCCAGAAGTATCAGTTTCACACCCGGGCGACTTGCTATCTCGTCTGCGATATGCGATATTTTCTTTTCCTGCAAGGCCTCGCACACATTGATGAGTTCGGTGACACCACCCATTGCCACCACCTCATTGAAGTCACCAACGGTGCGTATGCCCAATATCTGCTGCCAGCGATGGTGTTCCTGGAAGATTTCAAACATCTTGTCCTGTTTGGTGATGTCTGGCAGTGCCCCAGGGTCTTTGAGCGATGGTATGCGGAGAAGCATGCCCTCATAGTATTTCTCCAGTCCAAAGAGATACAGTTGCGAGGTATTGGTGAGTAGCGAACCGTAATAATAGTCCACATAATCGTCAATCTGATAATAGGTGGTATAGAGCGTACCTGACGACTTCAGGAGTTTCACTTTTCCATCTGCCCCACGCTCATGAAACAGAGCTATAGCCTCTTCCGTAGGCACATAGAATCGCTTTATCGGCATCTTGGCATCTATTATCTCCTGCATGCGACGGCGTATCTTCT
>CAVIPZ010000224.1:0-2804 GCA_963644715.1 bacterium
AAATCAATGCGCTTTCAAAATTGTATGAAACGGCACAAGTGCAATTCAGCCAAGGGAACGGCAACCTCATACGACGGGTGGAGAACCTCAAATTGTTAGGAG
Source organism: bacterium (assembly GCA_963644715.1). Lineage (GTDB taxonomy): Bacteria > Bacteroidota > Bacteroidia > Bacteroidales > WCHB1-69 > F23-D06. Next base: position 103 of record CAVIPZ010000224.1, read on the forward strand.
TGACTCCACATAAACAACTCAAAACCGCCGACGGCAACGAATAGCGGAGCAGACGTGGTGTTTCAGGAATGGCAAAGGTTTCAAGCGTACATTTTTTGTATCTTTGCCCACTTCTTGGAATTTACGTATTCAAGGAGAATGCAACAATTGGACACATATTGCAACTTATACTAAATCAATATATTAAATAAAAAAACATATTATGTCTAAAACGCTTTTCTTAGGAGATGAGGCTGTTGCACAGGCCGCATTGGATGCCGGTTTATCTGGCGTGTATGCCTATCCTGGAACCCCATCTACCGAAATCACAGAATTCATTCAAAACTCAAAGCAGGGCCGTGCAGGTGAAGTACACAGCATCTGGGCAGGAAACGAAAAGACCGCAATGGAGTCAGCCATCGGCATGTCTTACGCCGGCAAGCGTTCTATGGTCTGCATGAAGCACGTAGGTCTGAACGTGGCAGCCGACCCGTTCATGAACTCTTCCATCACGGGAGCCAACGGCGGCATGGTTGTCGTAGTTGCCGACGACCCGTCGATGCACTCTTCGCAAGACGAGCAGGATTCGCGTTACTATGCCAAGTTTGCGCTCATCCCTTCGTTCGAGCCCTCCAACCAGCAAGAAGCCTACGACATCACGTATGCAGCTTTCGACTATTCGGAAAAATACCACACTCCGGTGCTGATCCGTCTCACCACGCGTCTGTCACACTCCCGCGCCGGCGTTGAGCGCAAGGCCGAACGTGCCCAAAATGCCCTTCACGTTGAAGAGAACCCGAAACAGTACATCCTGCTGCCGGCAAATGCGCGCGTGCATTACCGTAACCTGTTGGCAAAACAGGCCTCTTTTGAAGAAGACTCCTGCAACTCGCCGTTCAATGCCTACATCGACGGGGCTGACAAATCCTTAGGCATCATCGCCTCGGGCATCGGCTACAACTATGTGATGGAGAACTTCAACGGACAACCATGCCCCTACCCTGTGCTCAAGATTTCGCAATACCCCCTGCCCTCCAAACTCATCGCCCGCATGGTTGACGAGTGCGAGAAAGTGCTGGTGGTTGAAGAGGGTTATCCGTTCATCGAAGAACAAGTCCGCGGCGTGCTGAACCGCACGGGCTGCATCCAAGGACGCATGAGCGGCGAACTCCCGCGCGACGGAGAGCTCAACCCCAACCTTGTGGCCAAAGCCTTAGGCCTTCCCGACAGCTACGGTATGCCTGTGCCGGAACTTGTCGTTCCCCGTCCGCCGGCACTCTGCAACGGCTGTCCTCACATCGACTCCTATCTGGCCATCAATGCTGCCATGGAGAAATACGGCAAAGGCAAAGTGTTCGCTGACATCGGCTGCTACACGCTCGGTGCGCTTCCTCCTTACAGCGCCATCTACACGACCGTTGACATGGGTGCGTCCATCACCATGGCCAAAGGCGCCGCCGACGCAGGCCTTCGTCCTGTGCTGGCCGTCATAGGAGACTCCACTTTCACGCACAGCGGCATGACCTCCCTGTTGGACTGCATCTACGAAAACACGCCCGTAACCGTCATGATTCTCGACAACAGCACCACAGGCATGACCGGCGGACAAGACTCGCACGCATTAGGAGTGCTGGGCGAGATTTGCAAAGGCCTCGGAGTCAAGGAAGAACACATTCACCGCATCAAGCCGATGAAACAGTACCACGAGGAGAACGTGAAACTCATCGAGCAGGAATTGGAGTATGAAGGCGTATCCGTCATCATCCCGACCCGCGAATGCATCCAGACCTTGAACCGCCGCATGAAGAAACAACAGGCAGCCAAGGCAGCGGAATCGAAAAAATAACACCGACGCGAACACTAATACTAAACATCAACACAGCAAAAAAAATGAAAATAGACATCATATTAGCAGGAGTTGGCGGACAGGGCATCCTGTCAATTGCCACCATTGTAGGTCAAGCCGCCGTCAAGAGAGGCATGTTCATGAAACAGGCCGAAGTACACGGCATGAGCCAGCGCGGAGGTGACGTGCAGTCGCATTTCCGCCTTTCCGACCACGAAATCGCATCCGACCTCATCCCTATGGGCAAAGCAGACATCATCATCTCGGTAGAACCGATGGAGTCGCTCCGCTATCTGCCATGGCTCAACAAAGAGACCGGCTGGCTCATCACCAACGACCAGCCTTTCATCAACATCCCCAACTATCCCGACCTTGACAAACTCTCGGAAGAGCTTGGGAAACTGAAAAACAAGGTGGTCATCAACGCCGACCAGATCGCCAAAGACCTCGGCTCGGCACGTTCCGCCAACATGGTCATCTTAGGTGCAACCTCTCCGTACCTGCAAATCCCGTTCGAGGAGATTGAAGCCGCCGTTCGCGAGAATTTCGCCCGCAAAGGCGAAGACGTCGTCAACGTCAACATCGCCTGCCTGCGTGCCGGAAAGGAATTCGCCGAAAAACTGTAATCGCTCCCTGTTCTTGCAATGAACAATCTGACAGAGTTCTTCAAAAAAAACTTCCACTATTTCCTGCTTGCAGTGCTGCTGGTCGTATGCTGCGTCTCCATACGCAAGTCGATGGCTTACAGCCAATACAAGTTGGACATGGCTTGCCAGAGCATCATAGGCCCTGTGCAGCAGCGATGGGCTGAGACCTTGCATCGTTTCGGCCTCGGCAAGGAGAACGAAGAACTCGCACGACAGAACATCGCCCTTCT
>CAVIPZ010000225.1:0-2749 GCA_963644715.1 bacterium
GGTCATAATGTTCATACGTCGTGATTTCAAGATGATGCGTTTGTTCCTCTATCCGTTTGCCGTTTTCGTGCTCTATATCATCAAATCGGGGAGCAATTTCTATGACCAAAACTATTATATGATACCTTTTGTGCCCGTAATGGCAGTAGTGGCTGCATACGCATTGACTTCTGTCAGCTTAAAATGGGTTGTTCCGTTGTTGTCGGCAGCCGTTGTCACCGAAGGCATTGCCAACCAGCATCAGGACTTTGTCTTGAAAGACGAAGCGTGTTATCTGCTTAGATTAGAAAATGTGATGGACAAATGCAGTACAAGGCAAGATATCATTATCGTAAATGGAGACGGAAACGGGCAGATGCTTTATTTTGCACACCGGAAAGGATGGTCTTGCAGCGGCAACGAGGTGGCGGAAAAGATTCGTGTGCAATCACAATGTACCCACGACTCGAAAGTCCGTTGCTTTGTCGTGCTCGACAAGAACAAACCGTCCGTGCCCTCGTTTGCGTTGCCTGTGGTGTATGAAGACGGCAACTTTATTGTCTATGCTTGTTTGTCTGAAAAGGAGAAAATGGACTTCTCGAAATGCTCACGGGCATAGTTTAGCGTCACAGACATCTTGCGGCGATTCAGGCTCGGAAAATCGTACATGGCATCGGTCATGATCTTTTCCACGATAGCCCTCAGACCGCGCGCGCCGAGTTTCAGATCAATGGCTTTCTGTACCATATAATCCAGAGCGTCATCCTCGAAAACAAGATTTATGCCGTCCATTTTGAACAGTTTTATGTACTGCTTCACGAGGGCGTTCTTGGGCTGGGTGAGGATTTGTTTCAAGGCGGGAGCGTCGAGCGGGTCCAACGACGTAATGACGGGGAAGCGACCGCACAGTTCCGGAATCAGTCCGAACTGCTTGACATCTTGTGCCGACACGTACTTCAGCATGTTCGACTTGTCAATCGTACGGTTTTTCTTGTTGTAGCCGATGGCATTGGTATTCATGCGTTCGCTGATAATCTGCGACAGATTGTTGAACGCGCCGCTGGCGATGAAAAGGATGTTCTGGGTGTTGATGTGTATGAAATCTTGTTCGGGATGTTTTCTGCCCCCTTTGGGCGGCACATTCACCATAGAACCCTCCAGCAGTTTGAGCAACGACTGTTGTACGCCTTCGCCAGAGACATCGCGAGTAATGGAGGGATTATCAGCGCCCTTGCGTGCAATCTTGTCAATTTCGTCGATGAAGACAATGCCGCGTTCTGCGCTGGCGACATCGTAGTCGGCCGCCTGAAGCAAACGCGTCAGGATGCTTTCTACATCTTCGCCCACATAGCCTGCTTCGGTAAAGACCGTAGCGTCTGCAATGCAGAACGGAACATCCAGCATTTTGGCAATCGTTCGGGCCAACAGCGTCTTTCCGGTTCCCGTGTCGCCAATCATCAAGATGTTTGATTTCTCGATTTCCACCTCTTTGTCCTCGGAGGAGGTGTCTTGAAGCAGTCGTTTATAGTGGTTATAAACGGCCACGGCAATAACCTTCTTGGCCTCATCCTGACCTATGACATACTCGTCAAGTTTAGCCTTGATCTCGTGTGGTTTGAGCAGGTTGACCTTTAGCGAGGCGAGCGACTTTTCCTTGGCTTTTGCCTCTTGGTTCCGCATAAGGTCATTGATGACATTGATGCAATTCCCGCAAATCGTCCCCGACAAACCACCTATCAGGAACTCGTCTTCAGGGACGGTGCGGCCGCAAAAACTGCAGATCCTGTCGTTGTGTTTGTATTTTGCCATAAACTATTGGCGTTCTTTTGAGAGTATCTGGTCAATCAGTCCGTACTCTTTGGCTTCGGCTGCAATCATCCAATGGTCGCGGTCGCAGTCTTTCCAAACCTGTTCAAAATCTTTTCCGGTATGTTCTGCTATGATATCGTACAGTTCCCTTTTGATTTTCATAATCTCCTGAGCCTCAATCTCGATGTCAGAAGCCTGTCCTTGGGTGCCGCCCATAGGCTGGTGAATCATCACGCGGGAGTGGGGCAGGGCAAAACGTTTGCCCTTGGCGCCGGCACAGAGAATCACGGCTGCCATTGATGCGGCCATGCCTGTGCAGATGGTCGAAACGTCCGGTTTTATGTACTGAATCGTGTCATAGATGCCGAGACCGGAATAAACTTGGCCTCCCGGACTGTTCAGGTAAATTTGGATGTCTCTGTCAGGGTCCTGAGATTCCAGAAAGAGGAGCTGTGCTTGAATGATGTTTGCGACGTCATCGTCAATTGGCACGCCGAGGAAGATGATGCGTTCTTTCATCAAACGTGAGAACACGTCAAGTTGCGTGATATTCATCGGACGCTCTTCAATGATGTAGGGCGTGATGTAGTTGCGCGTCATTGAGACATAACTGTCCATCTTCATGCTGCTGATGCCATGCTGCTTCAGTGCGTACTTTCTGAATTCATCGTTTATCATCATATAGCAGTATTATTGTTCTGTGGTTTTCTTTGTCTTCTTTGCAGCGGCCTTTTTGGGCTTCCCGGCAGGTTCTTCCGACTTCTCTTCCGATTTTTCGGCTGATTCCTTGGAAGAGATCTTCTTCGGGGCATCATCGTCCTCTTTAGCCTCGTTTTTTTTGTCGCGCCCTACAAGCATATCTACAAATGTTTCAATATTGCCCTCTTGAGCTTTCAGATTCAGTTTTGAGCGGAGCAGCTTGACCAATTTTGCATCATAAAGCTGGTCATATACATTTTTC
>CAVIPZ010000226.1:0-2737 GCA_963644715.1 bacterium
AGATGGAATTACACAACTTAAAACCAGCAGTAAATTCAACGAAAAGCGAAAGAAGAATAGGTAGAGGACAAGGTTCGGGCAAGGGTGGTACTTCTACGCGCGGCAACAAGGGCGCACAGTCACGTTCCGGCTACAGCCGCAAGATCGGTTTTGAAGGTGGTCAGATGCCTATATACAGAATCCTGCCTAAGAGAGGGTTCAAGAACATCAACCGTGTCGAATACAGTGCAGTGAACGTGAGTACGTTGCAGAAGCTGGCCGAGAAGAACGTCACCGAAATCGACAAGGACGTTCTGGTTGCTAACGGACTGGTCAGGAAGCACGATCTGGTGGCTATCCTTGCAAAGGGCGAGTTGACGGCAAAGGTCAATGTCAAGGCTGACAAGTTCTCTGCCAAGGCCAAGGAGATGATCGAACAGGCTGGCGGAAGTGCGTTGCTTACCAAGGAGCCTGCCCAGGCCGAGTAGTCTTTAACTTAACCGAATCTTCAGATGAAAAAATTTGTAGAAACCATCAAAAACATATTCAGGATTGAAGACCTGAGGAAACGCATCCTCTATACGCTCTTCATTATCCTGATCTACCGTTTCGGCGCGCATGTGGTGCTACCGGGCATCAACCCCGGCGGGCTTTCCGCATTCTCAAGCGCAGCGCAGAAAGGTCTTCTCGGAATGCTCGACCTGTTTTCAGGCGGCGCGTTCTCCAACGCCTCCATCTTTGCGCTCGGTATTATGCCTTACATCTCGGCCTCCATTATCATCCAATTGATGACGCTGGCCGTTCCTTATTTCCAGCGCCTTTCCAAGGAGGGCGAAAGCGGCCGCAAGAAAATCAACCAGATCACCCGCTATCTTACGGTGGTGGTGCTGGCCATTCAGGCTCCCGCTTATATCGCCAATCTCGTGAACCAGTTCCCGGGAGCCATCGCTCCTTCTATGCTGGAACACCACATACTCGGCTTTACCGCTTTCTCTTTCTGCGCTTTCATCCTGTTGATTGCAGCCACGCTGTTTATTATGTGGCTGGGCGAAAGAATTACGGACAACGGCATCGGCAACGGTATCTCCATGATCATCATGATCGGTATCATCGCCCGCTTCCCGTACGCTATCAAAGCCGAATTCGTGGCACGTATCTCTGAAATGAACGGCGGACCTATCGTCTTCATCATCGAAATCATCATGATGATGGTGATTATCGGTCTCTGTATTTTGCTTGTGCAAGGCACTCGCCGCATCCCAGTGCAGTATGCCAAACGCATCGTGGGAAACAAACAGTACGGCGGTGTCCGCAACTACCTTCCGCTTAAGGTCAATGCAGCCGGCGTTATGCCGATTATCTTCGCGCAGGCTATTATGTTCATTCCGTTGACATTTGTGAATATCACGACCGAAACCACGTCGGGTTTCTGGAGCAGTTTTATCGACTATAACCGCTTCGGTTACAATGCCGTGTTCTTCGTGTTGATTATCCTGTTCACTTATTTCTACACTGCCATCACGATTAACCCGCAGCAGATCGCTGAAGACCTCAAGAAAAACGGAGGCTTCATTCCTGGAACGAAACCCGGTAAGCAGACCGCTGAACTGATTGACCGGATTATGTCGCATATCACGCTGCCCGGTTCTATTTTCCTCGGCATCGTGGCTGTTCTTCCCGCCATCGTGCGTCTGTTCGGGGTCAACCAGCAGTTCGCCCAGTTCTTCGGCGGCACTTCGCTTCTGATTATGGTGGGCGTTGTGCTCGATACGCTGCAGCAGATCGAAAGCCACCTGCTGATGAGACATTATGACGGTTTAACTAAATCAGGCAGAATAAAAGGCCGCATGGGCGGTGTTTACGGAGGTTAGTTCTCGTTATGATGTTCAGAAGAGTGAAATACAAGACCGATTCGGACTTCGAGAAGCTCAGAAAAAGCGCTCAAGTCGTGGCAGGCACGCTGGCTGAGGTGGCTAAGCACATCAAGCCAGGCGTTCCTCTTACCTACCTCGACCAGATCGGAGAGGAGTACATCCGCGACCATCACGCTATCCCATCTTTCAAGGGTTTCGAAGGCTTCCCCGCATCCTTGTGCCTCTCAGTCAACGACGTTGTCGTCCACGGCATTCCAAAAAACGGAATGCATCTTGAAAACGGTGACATCATTTCTGTTGACTGCGGCGCCATACTCGACGGATTCCAAGGTGACTTTGCCTATACCTTTGCGGTGGGTGAAGTCTCCGAGGAGGTACGCCTGCTGATGGAAAGGACGAAAGAGTCGTTGAACCGTGCCATTAAGGTAGCCATTGCCGGCAACACGGTCGGCGACATCGGCTATGCCGTTGAGAGTTACGTTAGCCAGTTCAACTACGGTGTTGTAAGAGAACTCTGCGGCCATGGCATAGGAAAAGAGATGCACGAGCGGCCTGATATTCCGAATTACGGGCATCCGGGCCACGGTGACCTGCTGCAAGAGGGTATGTGCATCTGCATAGAGCCGATGATTACTTTGGGTTCCAGGAAAATCTATATGGAGAACGACGGATGGACTATCCGCACGCAAGACCATAAGCCTGCCGCCCATTATGAGCATCAGTTGGCCATCACCTCCAAAGGCACGGAAGTGATTTCTTCCTACAAGCTATTGGGCGAAGTTATCGGAACAGAAGAACTCTATTAAAAAACATAAACAGGAATATGGCAAAACAATCATCATTCGATCTGGACGGCGTAGTCACCGAGGCACTGGGAAATGGAA
>CAVIPZ010000227.1:0-2708 GCA_963644715.1 bacterium
AGCCTGAATGAATCCTTCGCTTATGCCACCTGCACCGGCAAAAAGGTCTATAAAAGTGACTTTGTGTCGCGATTCTGTAAATTCATTTTTTTTTCCCATGTAGAAGTAATAAAACTTGTTCTTTCTGTTTTACGGCACTTTTTAAGCCACTTCAAAAAAACGTGCAAACATACACAAAATTCAGGTATGGCACAACGGCTGCCGCACGAAACAGAACTTAGATTTTAGACTTTAGAGGCGTTACGCGTATCGTCCCTTCTAAATTCCTAATTCCTAATTAAGTCTTACGTACTAGTATCCCGTTCGCATTCACAGCCGGATCTGCTCATTTTCAGGGAACAGCATCGCCCGTGCTTGTTTTTTTATCTTGAAAGCGACGGTATCACCACATCCGCCCGGACGAGACAAAAGCAAATCGACCGAGATGTAGCCTGCGTCAAGCAACGTGTCAAATTGCGACACCACCGGATTTTTGGTATGTTCCACAAACGTTGGCCGGAACAGTTCTACACCTCCATCTTTACGGGATTCAACTTCAATCCAAAATGTTTCATGGTGTTTCTCAAGAAGCCTACGGTGTAAAATTGGCAATTGCCATTGTGCGACATCCGCTATTTTAACGTATTTCAGGCCACTATTGGCATCCGTCTTTTCTTTCATTTCCTCAATTGAAAGAATTTTACCAAGAGGATAAAGCGTTAACCCTAAACTTTGAGAATTAACTTTATTGCAGTACAGCGTATTTTGATAAGTCTTGACCATTTGCCCACTATCGTTAAGCTTGAGGTATCCGTATTTCTCCACTATTTCTTTTGCCGACTTAAATGCACTGTTCTTCCAATCAGGCACTTGACAGAATAATGTTGGACGGATTCCCGGCCGTTTTTCCCTGAAACTCTTCAACTCTATACCCTTATAGTCTGGCAATTTGGAATTGTTCATTTCTACACCCAAAAGGCTTTCTATTGCACGACCTATGCCAGTGTCTGCCAACACTTGCGACGGATGCCATTTTTTGGCCATATCTTTCAGCAAATCAACAAGTTCATTTGCAGTGCTCATTGCTTCGGCATTAACACGTCCAATGAGATTCTTGAGCGGCGTTATGATACCTGAATTACAAGCTTTCGCAATATCAATTTTTGTCAAATTCACGACATAAAGCAGATTGTCATGATACAGCATCAACAGAATATCGTCAGGGAAACAATACTTCTTAAGGCCATTGGTCCACAAGCGCGGATCTCCTTTCTTTGTTTCCGGGCGATATAGCGAAGTTTCCGTTTCTGCCATAGATGATTCGTCAAGGATGACGGTTGACTGAAATACCTTATGTTCTTGTCCCTGAAGTTGAAGAGCATAGTCGTGCATTCCTTGGTCTTTGAAATATTGGCGCATAGGATCCGTGGCATCAAGAATGCTCTTTTTGTAACCCGTTGACGTTATCTGAACCAAAGTGAACTCAACATTCTTTTGTGTCAGGAATGCCAGATTATGTTCCTCAAACTCGTTGAAGGGTCTCATGTGTATCATGAGCGCTATTTAATGCTTTCGAGTATGACATTTGCTATGGCCCTTGCCATTAACGGCGGAACAGCATTCCCCACCAACGTATATTGAGGAATCTCCTTCTGCCGGTTGTTGCCACCCGTCTGACGTTTTCCCTGAAACACAAAAGAATCATCAAAACTCTGCAAACGGGCCATTTCCCGCACAGTCAAAGGACGGCAGGCTGCATAATGAATAAAATCATCTGGCATAGTACATACCGTTGGGCTTTGCCCAAGCGGGTCTATTACCGTATAATTGCGTTTGTTGGAATCAAGCCCTTTCTCCTTCAATTCTGCCTTTGCCTCTTCATAACTTCCATGTTTCGCAATGATTTTAAGACGTTTGCGTACAACCTCATTCTGCGCGCTGGTCTGATGATTGAACAATTCCATCTTTTTATGCTGTCTTGGATTTGGCAATTCAGACATTGCGGACACATAAAAAGGCTGTTCTTCAAAAGTGAAACGATGGCTCAATCTGCCTTTTCTTGACCATTCCGAGTACAACATCCCTTGCTCGTCCGGATTGCCTTGCAGGGATCTTTTTTTCTTTTGGTTCTCGTATGCTGCTATCGTTTTAGGCTTTTTGTATTTTTCGGCAATTTCGCCGTTTCCCAACATGTCCATATCCCAAATGGCCTCATAGACCTTCACTCTTTCATTTTCGGAAACAGTTGCCGGAATTTCTGTTATGAGTCTTTGGTCGTTTCTGCAACCGATAAAGAGTACACGTTCCCTGTTCTGCGGCACGCCATAGTCGGCTGACATTACCACAATGGGCTTTTCTATGTTGTAAAGACGAACATGTCGCATCAAATCGTCAAAAGCATCCTGCACATTTTTATCGCCTGAAAGCTTTCCCCTGACAAAATCCACACAGCCGTCAAAGGTTGAAACAAGAAATTCAAGGGATTGCTTTAACCTTTCCGCCTCATCTTTGCAATTTCCGAGAACAGCGACAGCATCAATGGCCTTGGTCATCTGGTCGAAGATCCGTTCCGTTGAAATTGTTTCCACCATAGCGTTACAGTCATCCACAAATCTGTCATTGTCGATATGGGCAGACGTTTTCAGTTGGATGATGCGTTTGCGTATATCCTCGCGTAGTTTCCGTTCTCTCAACATAACAAGCCCGTGACGAACCGTATTGACCGCTTC
>CAVIPZ010000228.1:0-2708 GCA_963644715.1 bacterium
TCCAAAGGTTTCCTTTGCTGTCGAAGGCAAGCCCCGAGACGAATGTCTTGCCCTGTTCGGTGGAGTCGAGTGGGCTGTTGGCGGCCGTGTAGTTGGCAACTACTTGACGGTCAACGCACTTGAAGAGCCCGGCACCCCATGAGGCGACATACCATTCGCGGTCGTTCAAGGGATTGATGGCGATGTTTGTGAGGTCTCGCGCTTCGGGGTCGAGCGCGAGGAAGCCGGCAGTATTGCTGCCCCAGCTTTGGTTCACGAACCAGCTGAGACGCGGACTTTCGTACCCCGGGGTGTATGCGGTAGTGGCCTTGCGCGACCCCGGCACTACCGCTACAAGGCCGTTCAGACTGACCATGCTTTCTGCGTTGTAACTGGCCGGGCCGTTGGAGACGAAGAATTTGTGGTAGAAAAACGGACGGTTGTAAAGAATCAGGCCGTAGGTGTTGTCGGCAGCCCAGACGAGGTCGCCGTCCAATACGGCCTCCTGAAGGTTGGAGTAGGTGCCGTCGTCTTGGTACCAGGTGGCTTTGAAAGTGTGCTGCAACCCGGTGTCAAAGGTCTCGGCATAGTCCCAGTTCCCTACAATCATCTCTTTGTCGTTGCAGTTCAACGATCGCACGTCTTCAAAAGTCATGGCAGAGGGCAACCATTCGCCGCCGTCAAGCACATACAGCGTGTCGTGCAGGCCGGAAGAGATGACGCCGCCGTTGCAGTTCTTGGAGGCAATGACCTTGCCGCCGAAATAGAGCAGGTGGTCGAAGTCGCCGGCAGTGATTTCGTGCTGCCACTCCTGGAAATTGGCGACGTAGCTCAGCTCTTTGCGTATGCTGAACAGCCCGCTGTCGGTGGCCACGTAGTACTTGTCGTCTGATATGGCGATGTCGTGGACCTGAAACTGCATGCCGTCGCGCTTGGTGAACCAGGAGTCTGTTATCAGAAAGGTGCCGAGGTCAACCGTCACGATGCCGAACGGATAGACCAGAAAGGCGGTGTTTCCGCAAACGCGAATGCTGGAGAGTTGCTTTGAACCCGTAAGCTGTTTGTTTTTGACGTCGCTGACGTTGTGAACCTTGTCGTCTTTGATGAAGTCGAGATTTCCGTTCTGGTATCCTACTATCAGCGTTTTGTGAGTCTTGTCGTAATAAATGTCGGTGAGGTCGATGTCTGAAAGCCCTTCTACTTTTGTCCATGACGCGATTTCGGGCTGGTTGCTGTCGGCGGTGCTTTTGTCGAGGAACATCAGCCCGTTGTCGGCGGCAGCATAGACATAATCGTCGGCGGCAGCCACAGAATGGAAAGCATAGAGCGGAACGTGCCCTCTGAATGTGCCGATGGGTATTTGCGCCTGCATCGCCGGACAGAGCGCGACGAAAAGGAGACTGAAAAGCGCAGTTCTTATTTTCATAGGTCTCGGTTGCCTTTAAGGGTTATTTTTCGGATGTTGAAAACAGGTATGAATGAGGTCAGCAGGCTTATCAGCAGCAAGATGCCGCCTACAAGAGCGAAGTCGGTGATCTCCAACTGCACAGGATAGTAGGGGATGATGTAGTTGCCGCCGTTGCCGAGCGTGATCAGGTGGAAATGTTGCTGGATCAAGCATATTATGGTGCCGAACAGTAGTCCGCAGGCACCCCCGATGAAAGAGATGAGGATGCCTTCGTAGATGAAGATGCGCCGGAGCAGTGACGTTTCAGCCCCTAAGGTGCGGAGTACGGCAAGGTCGGTTTTCTTTTCGAGTATGAGCATGCCCAACGACCCTGTGATGTTGAAAGCCGCCACCAACAGTATGAATGTGAGGATGATGTAAATGACTAACTTTTCAGACTGCATGGTCTTGAACAGCGACTCCTCTTGCTGGTACTTGTCGCGGACGCGGTATTGCGCCCCGATGGTTTCTTGGATGCGTTGCTGGCAGACCGCCGGATTGACGCTGCCGTCGAGTTTCACCTCGATGGAGGTGGCTTGCCCCTCATACTGCATCAGTTTCCGCACAAAGTCGATAGGGGCCAGCAAATAGGTCTCGTCGTTGGCTGTGTTGGTGGTGAAAACGCCTGTTGGGAACAGGTAGAGCGTGCTGAACGAGTTTGCCGGGTCGGAGAAGGTCTTCTTGGTGCGTTTGGGATAATAGACTTTCAGGAGGTCGTAACTGTCGAGCCTGATTTGCAGCTGTCCGGCGGCTATGGAACCTATGGCGGCACAAGGCTGCTCGCCTAAATAGTCTTTGAATTGTCCGTCAATGAGCAACTTGTCGTATCCGTTGCGTGATACATAACCGTTGTCGATGCCTTTGATGAAAAGGAGTTCCTGCCGGTCGTTGTAGGTGACGAGGGCGAGGTCGCTCACGATTTCTGCAACATGAGCCACGCCGGGCAAGGCGGCGACGGCCGCTTCAGGGAAACTGTCGGTGCTGAATGATTTTCCCTCCACAAGCGTGATTTCCAAGTCCGGGTTGAAAGCGTTGAACCACCCTCCGATCATCTTTTCCATACCGTTGAACACGGAAAGCACGATAATCAATGCGGCGCAGCTGACAGCAATGCCAACCATCGATACTATGGAAATGACATTGATGATGTTGTGTTTCTTCTTGGAGAACAAGTATCTCAATGCCAAGAAAAAAGCTGTGGCACGGGTCGATTTTTTCAAGGCTATTGTTTAAGCAGTTTGTCGATGTTCTCCATATAGTCGAGTGTGTCATCGATGAAGAA
>CAVIPZ010000229.1:0-2698 GCA_963644715.1 bacterium
TATGATAGACGCTCCTGTGGTGGGGATTTCTGCTACGATGATACGCGAGAGCATCCGTCAACGGCAGTCGGTGCGCTATATGCTGCCCGGGAAGGTTTATCAGTATCTTGACGAGATGGGCTTTTACAGATAGTGAAATAAGTTAATATTCAATAAAATACGCAAAAATTAAGATGGCTTTTAAGAGATATGACATTGAAGACCTTGAAATTGTTTCGGCCGGATCCGAGGGAAAGTCGGTGGCCAAGCAGGACGGACTGACCATTTTTGTGCCGTTTGCTGTGCCCGGCGACATTGTTGATGTGGAGATATACAAGCGGAAACACGGTTATGCCGAGGCCAACTTGCTGGCAGTCAAGAAGCCGTCGCCCGACAGGGTGGAGCCGCCATGTGTGCATTTCGGCGCCTGCGGCGGCTGCAAATGGCAGATGCTTTCGTACGAGAAACAGTTGGCTTTCAAACAGAAGCAGGTGGAAGACAATTTCAGACATCTTGGCAAGTTCGAGTTTCCGGAAATCTCGCCGATTATAGGTTCCGAGAAACAGTATTATTACCGCAACAAACTGGAATACACATTCTCCACGTTGAAATGGCTGCCCTATGACCAACTGAAGCAATACGAAAACGGCGTGTTTTTTGAGCAGCGTTGTCTGGGGTTCCACGTGCCCGGCATGTTCGACAAGGTGCTTGACATTGAGCACTGCATGCTGCAGGCCGCACCCAGCAACGAAATCAGGCTGTTTTTGCGCGAGTATGCCCTCTCGCACGAACTGGCATTTTACAACCCGCGAGAGCAGACAGGGCTGCTCCGCAACGTCATTATCCGCACCGCATCCACCGGCGACATTATGGTGGTGCTGGTGGTGACGGAGGCCACGGCAGAAGCCAAAGAGATGATGCAGGCGTTATATGACCGGTTCCCGGAAATCACTTCGCTGGTTTATGTGGTGAACACCAAAATGAACGACGCTATCTTTGACCTTCCGTTCCATCTTTTTAAAGGAAAGGATTTTATAATGGAAGAGATGGAGGGGCTTCATTTCAAGATAGGTCCCAAATCGTTTTATCAGACCAACAGCGAGCAGGCCTACAATCTGTACAAGACAGCACGCGAATTTGCTGCTATTCAAAAAGATGATGTCGTATATGACCTTTTCACGGGCACGGGAACGATAGCCAATTTTGTGGCGCATCAGGCCAAAAAGGTGGTAGGCATCGAGTATGTTGACACAGCGGTTGCGGATGCACGCATCAACTCGGAGCGCAACGGCATCTCTAACACAGAGTTCCTTGTCGGCGATATGGCCAAGATCTTCACCGCCGATTTTATCGAAAAGCACGGCATGCCCAATGTGATCATTTCAGACCCGCCTCGCGCTGGCATGCACCCCAATGTGATTGAGCAGTTGCTGAGAATGGAGGTGCCGCGCATCGTTTATGTGAGTTGCAACCCGGCCACACAGGCCCGCGACCTTACCCTATTGAACGAGAAGTACCGGGTGACGGCTGTGCAGCCGGTAGATATGTTCCCGCAAACCCAGCATGTGGAGAATGTGGTACGGCTTGATTTGAGGTGAGGATAATTTGCCTCGATACATTTGCGTCCAAAGAGGAAAATATGATTTCTTTTGTGAGATCCACCTTGCTTATCATAAAAATTTTTTATATTAAATCGCTGCAAAATTACAAATATTGTCGATTAAAACCACAATAATTACAAATTTTGCCGACTAAAGGCGCGGGGAGCGTGCTTAGACGTTGATAAGTTCAACTTGGAAAGTTATAAAAACGGCGGGCTTTCCTGAAAAAAATGCCACTTTTGCACCTGTTTAAAAATGCAGCAAAAATGTCGGAAGTTCAACAATAGCCCTGCTGTAATCTTCGGGGATTCCGATGTCTATGAAATACCCGTTTTGAATGACGCCAAAGAGTTTGCCAAGTTGGCATTGGGGCTCAAGCACAGCATCTTCAAACGAGAACTTCTCGGGAAGCCCCTCAAAGACAGGCTCAAGTCTGCGGATGATGTAAACGCCCCCGTTTATCAAGCCCTCTTCACAATACGCTTTTTCTTTAAACTGCCTGATCCGGTTGTTTGTATGGTCAACAACTACACGGCCGTAGCGGTCAAATTTGCGCATCGGCTTCAATGCGAGCGTGATGGCGGCATTAAGCTTTGTGTGTGCCTCCAGCAGGGCATTAAGGTCAACATCAAAGAATGTGTCGCCGTTCAGTACCACAACATCGCTGTCTGAAGCTTTGCCTAACGCCAATCTGATGCCGCCTCCGGTGCCAAGAGGGACATCCTCGACCGCATAGTCGAACTCAAACGGAAACTCATCTTTCACTTCGTCAATCCATTTGCAGATGATTTCACGAAGGTATCCCACAGAAAGGATGACGCGGCTGACGTCAAAGCGCGACAGGTACTTCAACAAATACCAAAGGAACGGTTTGCCTGCAATCGGCGCCATACATTTGGGCACTTCTTTGACGACAGAACGCAAACGGGTCCCGAGACCGCCAGCAAGAATGATTGTCTCCATTTTCAGATTCTGTCAACCTTGTTTGCAAAAAAATGTTCTTCCAGCATCAAGCATAGACAATGATATACAGGCAAATGAAGTTCTTGGATTTTGTAGGTTTCTGTTTCCGGCACTCTGATGCAGACATCTGCCACCTCGGAGAGTTTGCTCTCTTT
>CAVIPZ010000230.1:0-2669 GCA_963644715.1 bacterium
CCACTACCGCTTTCAAAATCACCGTAAAGACCATAAAAGTACGAGAACTTAAAGGTTACTATGCCGAACATGCGCAGTCGCTGCTCGGGCTCACGCACATCATCTCCGAAAACCGCACCCGCTACCGTCTGCAACAAGTACAGGTTCAGGCCATTGAAGTGCCCGATTACAAACATGCCTATTTGGTGGAGTTGTCTTCGGAACAAGACAAAGGCAAACTGCTGTGTTCCCTCTTCAATGACGGGTTGCCGGCACTGCCCTCAGACGGCATCGTCAACTACACCGCTGCCACAGACACTGTGCCGGACTTCTTCAGCAACTATGCCGACCCCTCTTTCACCCAGACGGAAGCCGCCTTTGTAGAAACCAAAATCATTGACGGTGTCGTGACCCAAATACCCGCCAACAAAACCAAAACGGTACAGAAAACTGACCGCCAGAAGGCACAAGAGGCCGCCGATGTCATCAACAAAAGCCGCCAAGACCAATACCATCTGGCATCCGGCGAGCAAGAAACGGCCTATTCCGCCGAAGCAGTAAAAGCTATGATTGCAGAACTGAAGAAAACCGAAGAAAACTACCTCAGCCTCTTCAAAGGCCTGACCCTTGAAGATTCGCAGGAATATACTTTTTACGTTCTCCCCGGCACTGAGACTGCCGTCCCCTTGTTCTCTTTCTCGGAAGACAACGGCATTTCGTTCGCTGACAACGGAAAAACATACCGGCTCTCCCTCTCTCCTGTTTTCGACATCTCGGTATTCAACACCGAAAACGGCGGCAAGAAAGCCAAAACGTCCGGATACCGTTACCGCACCCCGATGCCGACACACATCGCCCTCACCTGCAACCAGGATCAAGTCCATGACTACGGCATTATCAACGTCTGCCAATTCGGTGACATCCAAACGCTGCCTGCAGGACTGGACAATCTGTCCATTCAAAAAATCGGCTTTGTTTTCTAAACTTTTCTCTCGATGAAGAAAAACATCATCCTCTTGCTCCTTCTGGCTGTTGCCATACTGTCGCTGCCGGCCTGCCAAAACCGGGATGCCAAAAAATTGCAGCGGCAGATGAAATCGCTCGCCAAAACCTATCTTGAAGAGGAGAAAATCACGGGCTACGACTCACTCGCCGTCGTCAGCATAGATACCTTGACGGAATTGCGCTATGCACGGCTCAACTCACATCTGCTGCAAGAGATGATACAGGCCTATCAGCAGCAGTATGAAGAAACCGCACTGAACGGCGACGAGCAGAAACTCGAATACCTGAACCTCTACATCAACGAAGCGCTGCGCACCCAACAGGACTTTGACGACCTGATTGACGCCGGCGACCTTCAAGACAAAGACCCCTTGTTGTTTATGGTATCCTGTCACTATTGCAAAAACGGGCAGAAGATGCCTTTTGTATTCCTGTCAACTCCGGACAAGAAAAAGACCTACACGCTGGATCCGTTTGGCGACAACCTGCTGTACAAAGAGTGACTTTGACGTGGCAACCGTCTATCCATGGGGTGATTCCCGACGTTTCAATTCCTACATCCGGTTCTCGCGCAGCCATTTCGGGAAACGTATGCAGCGCATTGCCATCAACGGCGGCTTCACCTGTCCCAACCGCGACGGGCAATGCGGCACAGGCGGCTGTACATTCTGCAGCAATGATGCTTTTATGCCCGCCTACTGCAACCCCCATAAAAGCATCACCCGGCAGATAGACGAAGGCATCACATTCTTCCGCAAGCCACGAAACGAACAGACCGGCTTTTTGGCCTATTTTCAGGCTTTCACCGGCACATACGCCCCGCTGCCGGTCTTGCAGGCACGCTATGAAGAGGCCTTGCGGCATCCGGCCATCAGCGGAATTGTCATCTCCACACGTCCCGACTGCCTCAACGAAGCATTGCTCTGCTATCTGGAAAACCTGCAACAACACACTTACGTGCAGTTGGAATTGGGCATAGAGAGTTTTCAGGACCGCACGCTCGCACGCATCAACCGGGGACACAACGTGGCTTGTACCCTTGACGCTCTGCAACGCATTGAAACTCACCGTATCCCAGTCGGCGGGCATCTCATCTTCGGACTCCCCGGCGAGACCCCAGACCAATGGCTCGACGAATTGAAAATCGTAAACAGACTGCCCTTGCACGACCTCAAGTTCCACCAGTTGCAGATTATCCGCAGAACCCGTTTGGAGGAAGATTTCAGAATGCGTCCGCACGATTATCACCGCTTCTCAGTTGACGAATACATACAATTCATCGCCCAATATCTCTCCCGGCTCAGTCCCGGCATCGTCATCGCAAGACTGGCCAGCGAAGTGTCTTCGTCTTGCCTTGCCGAAACGCCCTGGCAAGGCATAAAATACGACACTGTTGTGCAGGGAATCGAGAGGGAACTTGAGCGTCAAAACCTGTGGCAGGGCAAATGCCGTTAAGTCAAAGACATTGTGAAAGAATCGCAGGCTTCTACATAAATATTGTATCTTTGCGCGCTTCGAAAAAAATCGAAAGTGGACCTATTCATCAAATTGAAATCCGAACATGCAACGCACAAAATTCTCCATCAAAAAAATCGTTCCTGACATCATCATATTCTGCCTCTTCATGTTGGCGAACGTCATCTACTTCTACCCCGCATTCGAGGGCAAAGTTATCAATGCCGGCG
>CAVIPZ010000231.1:0-2642 GCA_963644715.1 bacterium
TTGCACGCTCTTGGACTGCCGTCGTATAAACCGACAGCAGACTGTTTTGCAAACTGAAACAACAAACGCACTAACAAGAAAGAATAATGGACTTTAAAAGGATGAAAACGATGTTATGCTGTCTCCTCCTGACGGCATCTTTTCCGCTATTTGCGCAATACACAGATGAAGAACCCGACTATGGTATGGAGTGTACAACGATAACCGTCGGCAAAAAGGCCTCTGCTGACGGCTCTGTGATGACCTCACACACCGATGACAGTCACCGCTCACGCACCAACATATTGATAGAATCTGCCAAAGACCACGAAAAAGGAGAACGGCAGACGCTCTACAAGCGGCAGTGGGCACCCCGTAAAACCGGCGAGATGGCTCGATATGAGAACATCCCGATTGGCGACATTGAACAGACTTCACACACATACCAATTCCTGAACACGGCCTACCCTTGCGTCAACGAGAAACAGCTGGCCATAGGAGAGTCCACCTTTGGCGGCAGAGCAGAACTGAAATCCGACAGCGGACTCATTGACTGCCAGAGACTCTGCATGCTGATGCTGCAGCGGTGCAGCACCGCCCGCCAAGCCATCCGTATGGCTGGCGACCTCTTAAAGCGCTACGGCTGGATTGATGCGGGCGAATGCCTGACCATTGCCGACAAAAACGAAGTCTGGCATCTTGAGATTCTCGGACCCGGCAAAGGCAAAGTAGGCGCCGTCTGGGCAGCGCAACGCGTGCCCGACGACCATGTGGCCGTCAATGCCAACGCCTCTACCATCCGCGAGATTAACCTGAAAGACAAGGACTATTATATGGCTTCTGACAATGTTTACACCTTGGCGCAAGAAAACGGCTGGTGGGATGGAAAGAGCGCCTTCAGGTTTGCCTACGCATATGCGCCGCAGACGCGCACTATGATAGCCTGCCGCCGTAGAGAGTGGCGCGTGTTTGACCTCGTAGCCCCCTCGCTGCATCTCGACCCTAACGCCGAAAACTACCCGTTCTCGATAAAGCCTGACACACTTGTCACCCTGGAGAAAATGATGAGCATCTTCAAAGATTACTATGAAGGGACGCCATACGACATGCGCAAAACACTGACTGTCAACGACAAAGACGGAAAAACCGTCATTTCGCCGATGGCGAACCCGTTTATGAAAAGCGACGAGTTGAAACTGCACCGCATCAACGGCGGATGGAATGAGTTGGGAGAACGCAACATTGCCGTTCACTTCACGGTTTATGCAACCATTATCCAATGCCGTGACAGCCTGCCCGATGAGATTGGGGCATTATGCTGGTTCGCACTCGACAATGTGGCCTCGTCCATCTATGTGCCCATTTATGCCAACGTCACCGCCTTGCCCAAAACATACGAAACCGACGGGCGGCTGACGGGCTTCAGCCGTGACGCTGCCTGGTGGGGTTTCAACCGTTTGGGCACCATCGCCGCCCAACGTTGGGGCGACATGCACAGGGTTATCGACAACGTCTGGAATCCGCTGCAACAAGAATTCATACAGCAGCACGAAGAGGTGGATGCCAAGGCACTGAACCTGCTCCGGCAGGGCAACCGCAACGAAGCGCTCAAAGTGCTCACCGACTTCACCGGATCGTGCGGCAATAAGGCCGTAGAGCAGGCCTGGAAACTGGGTGACTATATCTGGACAAACTTTGACGGGATGTGGTAACCGCCGCCCGGTGACACTACAAGCAAAAAAGAAGAGTCTGCGAATGCAGACTCTTCTTGGTATATTGAACTCCTTATTAATGTTTAAAATTTAGGGCTGCTGTCTATTTTACTAAATCTACAATAGCCTTGAATGCCTCAGGATTGTTCATCGCGAGGTCGGCAAGAGCCTTGCGGTTGAGTGCAACGCCCTTTTTTGCCAGATTGCCCATCAGGACAGAATAGGAGACGCCGTATTCGCGGGCTCCCGCATTGATACGGGTAATCCACAAACTTCTGAAGCTTCTCTTCTTGTTTCTTCTGTCGCGGTAAGCATACTGTTGGCCTTTCTCCCACGAATTGACTGCAACGGTCCAAACGTTTCTGCGTTTGCCGAAGTACCCACGGGTACGTTTCAAAATCTTTTTTCTTCTTGCTCTTGAAGCAACATGATTTACTGATCTTGGCATAATTAAGTTCCTTTCTATTTCTTACGTCAGCGGTTTAACTTTTAAACGCTTGATTGGCTGACAATAAAGTTTTTTTGTTGTTGATAAATTGTGTTGATTAGCACTGTCCGAGCATCTGCCGTACGGTGCGGTCTAAATTCTGTTCGACAATGGCGCTGTAAGCCAGGTTACGTTTTCTCTTGGTAGATTTTTTCGTAAGAATGTGGCTATGATAAGCGTGGTGTCTTTTGATCTTTCCGGTGCCGGTCAAAGTGAATCTCTTCTTGGCAGCGGATTTCGTTTTGATTTTTGGCATTTCTTTAAAGTTTTAAAATTTATGTTTAGAGTTCAATATATTTCTTGTCCTATTTCTTCGATTTAGGGCTGATCATCACCGTCATATTCTTCCCTACCAGCGTAGGCATCTGGTCAAGTTTCCCGAACTCTTCCAGACTTTGGGCAAAACGGAGCAGCAACAGTTCGCCTTGGTCTTTGTAAATGATCGAACGGCCTCTGAACGTGAC
>CAVIPZ010000232.1:0-2621 GCA_963644715.1 bacterium
CTTTCATATTCCCCCGTTTTTATAACTTTCCAAGTTGAACTTATCGCAGGTCGTTTCATCTTTCATCTTAAGTCTCATGTGGCTCGAGGATTGTGCGCCGGACGAAAAGAGTCGTAAGTCAGTCACTGGCTTGTGCGTGGGACAAAAAAAAGAGACGCTTGAAAGCAGTCTCTTCGTTTTGCAGTGCCCAGGACAAGAGTCGAACTTGCACGGGATTACTCCCACTACCCCCTCAAAGTAGCGTGTCTACCAATTCCACCACCTGGGCTTGTTTTAACGGCTGCAAAAATACACTTTTTTTGATATTCGCCAAACAAAAAATCAAAAAAAAATTGTACCTTTGCACCACTTGAAATTTAACGACATGGCACAGAAAAAAGTTTTATACGTCACGCCGGAGATATATCCCTATTTTCCAGAGAATTACATATCAGGAATATGCCGTTATCTGCCGCAGGGGATACAGGAAAGAGAGAACGAAATCCGCACATTCATGCCTAAATTCGGCTGCGTGAACGAGCACCGGCACATGCTCCACGAGGTCATCAGGCTGTCCGGACAGAACATCATCATCGAAGATACAGACCACCCGCTCATCATCAAAGTGGCGTCGTTGCAGAACGTGAGGATGCAGATTTACTTCATCGACAGTGAGGATTTCTTCAAAAGGAAGACCCCTTATTACGATGAAGAGGGCGTTTTCTATCCGGACAACGACTCGCGGGCGATTTTTTATGCCAAGGGCGTAATCGAGACGGTCAGGAAACTTGGCTGGGAACCCGACATCATCCACTGCAACGGATGGATTTCGGCGTTGGTGCCGTTGTTCATCAAGACCATTTACCGCGACAATCCCCTTTTCCAGGATTCGAAAATCGTCTATACCATTATGCCCGACTATTTTCCGGAGAAGTTCTCCGCCAGTTTCGCCAAGAAACTGAAACTCACGGGCATCCCCGCCGAATGTCTGACCCATTTCCGGAATCCCGGCTACGAGCAGCTTACCCAACTGGCCGTGGACTATTCAGACGGCGTCTCGCTTACGAAAGACATGAAGAAGAAGATTGTCTCCTACGTGGAGCAGTCGGGCAAGTTCGTGTTCCAGCATCCGGACGATGACAATTATGTAGATATGTACGACGAGTTTTACGACCATATCCTCGCCGCTTCCCAGAAGAACGAATAGGGCATCATGAAAAAAGGACTCTTGCTCTTCAGCCTTGTCGCATTTGCCGCGCTCTTTCTGCCGTCATGCACTGACAATGTCACTTCCATCGGGCTCAACTTGATTGATGAAGTCGGCACTGATTTCACCGACACCGTTACGGTGACCGCCTACTCGATCAGGGAAGACTCCCTCAACACCTCGGCCCTGACCGCCAATCTTGTCGGCGAGGTTGAAGACCCCGTTTTCGGACCTTTGAAAGCCGCCACATACACGCAGTTCGCCCTGGCCGGCGCCTCGGTCAACTTCGGCAGCAGCCCGACATTGGATTCTGTGGTACTGACCCTCCAACTGTCCTCTTATTACGGCGACACGACCTCAAAAGTGGGCATCCGGGTTTATGAACTCACCGAAGACCTGTCTCCCGACCGCTATTACCAATACAGCACCGTGGCATACGATGAGACGGCGCCGCTCAACTACAGTCTTACCGGCTATTCCATAAAGCCGAACACAAAAGTGACCGTTGACACAGGCATTTACAACGCGCACCTCCGCATACGCCTGTCGGACGAATTCGGCCGTTTCCTGCTCTCCAAACAGTCGGAAATGACCAGCACCGCCGCCTTTCAGAACATCGTGAAAGGGCTTTGCATCGCGTCCGTATCACACACGGGCTCTGTGGGCTATGTTTTGCACAGCAGCTTGACCAGTTCGCTCACGGGCATCACCTTATATTATCATAACAACGGCACAGCATCAAAATACACTTTCCCGTGCGACAAAAGCTGCGCCAGGTTCACAGGCTACACGCACAATTACGAAAGTTCTACCAATGCCGACTTTGTGCAGGAGATACTCAACGGCGACAGAACGGTAGGAGCAAAGACGCTGTTTGCCCAAGCCTCGGGCGGCATCAAGACGGCGATACGTTTCCCGCACATCAAAGATTCGTTCACGTCGCTGAACAACAGGATTGTCGTCAACAAAGCCGAACTGGTGGTATGCAACGTTGACCCATACGAGAAGTATCTGGTGCAACCGTCGGGGCTCTCGCTGCAAGGCATCAACACGGCAACGGGAAAAACAGCTTACCTGCCCGACGACGAGTACTACAGCAGCACCAATTACTTTGGCGGCACCTACGATTCCGACAAAAAAGAGTACCGCTTCCGCATCACAAAGTATGTGCAGGACCTGATTCTCGGCAACACAGAATATGCCGACTCGATATATCTGGTGGTCAAAGGTGCCGGCGTGCGTGCCAACCGTCTGGTCATAGGCGGCACAGGACGCACCGACGACCGGAGACTGCGGCTTGAACTGTCATACACAACCTATTAACAGCAACATACAGGGCCTTTGTGCCCTTTTTCACCCTAATAATCATCTAAACAACAAGAATCATGTGTGGAATAGTAGCCTACACAGGCAGCAGGGATGCCTACCCTATCCT
>CAVIPZ010000233.1:0-2619 GCA_963644715.1 bacterium
GGAATACTTCAAATTCTCAGGAATATTCATACTGTTAGTTTTATTGATTAATGAAAAAATAAGTGATTTCTACACCGTCATAATTTCTTTCTCTTTGGCTTCCATAATCTTGTCCACCTTGGCAATGGCCTCGTCTGTGGCTTTCTGGATGTCGGCTTCGAGTTTCTTCACGGCATCTTCCTCCACGCCCTCGTCTTTAAGTTTCTTGGCTTCATCGTTGGCATTTCGGCGGATATTGCGAATGGAGACTTTCGTCTGCTCTGCCTCCTGTTTGGCTTTCTTCACCAACTCCTTGCGTCTCTCTTCGGTAGGGGTCGGCACTACCAAACGGATAAACTCGCCGTTGTTTTGAGGCGTAAGCCCGATGTTGGCTGCCAGAATTGCCTTTTCAATTACGGAGAGCATATTCCGTTCCCACGGCTGGATAACAATCTGATGAGCGTCCGGCGTATTGATGTTGGCCACCTGCTCTACCGGAGTAAGGTTTCCGTAATAATCGACTTTCAATCCTTCAAGCATTTGGGGAGAGGCCTTTCCTGCCCGTATTTTCTGCAGGTCCTTGTCAAAAAACGACACGGTCGCATTCATGCTCTCTTTTGCTGTTTTCAGGCAACTTTGTGTATCCATATCCTATTATAATCTTTTATGAGTTTATTGTTTTTCTTCTGTTTTTTTTGCACTTAAATTGTTTTTCTTCATCTCCTCAATCTCCTTAAGCGCTTTTTTTCGGGCTTTTTTCATCCGACGGAGTTCTTTCTCCACCAGTGTGCTGTTCCATCGATAAACAATCAGGTAATGCACGAGGACGATAAGGAACCACACCACCGTGATGCAAACCGAAGTCTTAAGGATTGCATCGGCTATGGTCTCGTTGGTCACAATAGCGTTGAAAATCGTAAACCATAAGCACCACAACACGAGATTTACGACAACAAAGACCGTAAGGTGGATTTTGAAAGACACCCTTCCTACCGCCACGCTTTTCATCTGATTTTCTTCCTCGGCTGGAATCGGGGCCTCTTCGCCGGTCTGTTTTTTTGCTTTTTCTTCTTCCATAATAACTGTTCAGGGGAAATATGTTAATGAAGTAATGTTCCGATATGCTCGCCATTGAGAACCTTGAGAAGGTTTCCCGGACGGTTGGCATCATAGACATAGACAGGCATATTGTTTTCCTTGCAGAGGGTAAATGCTGTCATATCCATAATTTTCAGGTGTTTAGAGTAAGCCTCATCGAATGAGAGGTTTGCGTACTTCACGGCATCGGGGTCTTTTTCAGGGTCAGCGGTATATACGCCATCCACGCGGGTGCCTTTCAGCAGCAAATCGGCTTTAATCTCCACCGCTCTCAAGGCCGCGCCCGAGTCGGTAGTGAAAAAAGGGTTGCCTGTGCCGCCGCCAAGTATGACAACGTGTCCGCTTTCGAGCAGACGCACGGCTTTGCGCCACGAAGTTTTCTCCGCCACGCTTTCGATTTCAACGGCAGAGAGCACCGTTGCCGGCACTTGCAGCTCTTCAAGCACAGCCTGCAGCGCCATAGCGTTGATGACCGTAGCGAGCATGCCCATCTGGTCGCCTTGCCTACGGTCGAAGCCTTTGCCGGCACCTTGCACGCCACGGAAGATATTGCCGCCGCCGATGACCACACCGACCTGCACACCCTGCTCGGCAACCGATTTTATTTCTGATGCAAAATGACGAACCATTTTGTAGTCAATGCCATAGTTGTCATTCCCCATCAATGATTCACCGCTCAGTTTTAAAAGAATGCGTCTATAATTCATAGAAAAAATTTGAGTGCAAAAATATAAAAAAAAGGCTCTCCCTGTTTCGGTAGAGCCTTTTGCTATAAAAATAATAAGCCTTTACTCTTCTTCAGCTACAACATTGATGTTGAGCGTTACCTTGTTGAAGTCCTTGTGAAGGTTAACCGTAGCGGTATATTTGCCCAGTTCCTTGATGCGGTCTTCGTGCAAGATGATTTTGCGTCTGTCGATGTCGATGTTGTGCTGTTCTTTCAATGCGTTTGCCACAGCGATAGCGGTAACGGAACCGAAAATCGTACCCTTTTCAGAAGCCTTGGTAGCGACTGTAACCTCAAGGCCTTCGATTTTTCCGGCCATGAATTCAGCCTCTTTTCTGATTTTTTCAGCCTTGTAAGCGCGCTGTTTCAGGGTCTCAGCCAACATTTTCTTTTTTGCGGGCGTAGCAAGTTCTGCATAGCCCATAGGAATGAGGTAATTGCGGGCATACCCGTCTTTAACCTTTACGAGGTCATCGGCATAGCCCAAATTGTTTACGTCTTGTTTCAATATAATTTCCATGTCAATTCCTCCTGTTAGTTAGATTTCAAATTGTCGGTTACGAATGGGAGCAATGCCAGATGGCGAGCTCTTTTGACGGCCTGGGCCACTTTTTTCTGATATTTCAGAGAAGTTCCCGTAAGACGTCTCGGCAGTATCTTACCCTGCTCATTCACAAATTTCTTCAAGAATTCACCGTCTTTATAATCGATGTATTTGATACCGCTTTTCTTGAAACGGCAGTATTTCTTTTTCTTGATATCCACTGCAACGGGTGCAATGTATTTGATGTCTGATTGCTGTGCCATAATTATTC
>CAVIPZ010000234.1:0-2580 GCA_963644715.1 bacterium
TTTTTGATAATATTTTGAAAATGAAAAAGTTAATATTAGTTACTGTACTGATTCCGCTGCTGTTGTGTGCTTGCGGCAACAAGAAAGCCAACCCAGAGACGGAAGTTCCAAAGGTGGATCCGCGCATTCAGGAGCAGATGGACAAGCAAGCCAAGGACAGGGCCGACTGGGACAACTGGAACAGTCTGTCTGATGAACGAAAGGCGGAACTGCTCGACAGCCAGAAGGCGATTTATGATGATATGAAAGCGAAGAAAGCTGAACGTCAGGCGCGCCGCGAGAAGTTCGAGGCGGCAATGAACAATTGGGACAACCTTTCGCTCGATGAACGCAAGGCCGCCTTTGACCTGATTGCCAACCCCTCGCCAAAGCAACAGACTGCCGCCGACACTTCCGCCAAAGAAAAATAAAGCGTTATGAAAAAGATAGCCGTATTTGCCAGTGGGTTCGGTTCTAATTTCCAGGCCATCATCGAGGCGGTAAACAATAAGGCTCTGGATGCCCAAATCGCAATCCTTGTTTCCGACAAGCCCGGCTGCAAGGCTGTGGAGCGCGCCAAACAGCACAGTATCGATACTTTTACGTTTAATGCAAAAGATTATGCCGGCAAGGAGGCTTACGAGACCGCCATCCTGCACCAATTGCAGCAACGGTCTGTTGATTACGTCGTGCTGGCCGGCTATATGCGCTATATCGGCAAGGTGCTGCTGACCGCCTATCCGCAGCATATTATCAACCTGCATCCGGCATTGCTGCCTTCGTTTCCCGGCGCACACGGCATTGCCGATGCCTATAACCACGGCGTTAAGGTGTTCGGCATTACGGTGCATTTTGTTGATGAGGGGGTTGATACGGGCAAGATTATCGACCAGTTCTCATTCCACGCCGACGGCTCTGAAACACTCGATGAGATTGAAGCGCGTATCCATGAACTGGAACACCGCCATTTCCCCGAAACGATTAACAAGGTTCTCAATTCTTAAAACCCACAATAACGATTAATGGAAAAGATTATCATACTGGATTTCGGCTCACAGACCACCCAACTGATAGGCCGGCGTGTCCGCGAACTCGATATGTTTTGCGAGATTTTGCCGTACAACAAGTTCCCCAAGGACGACAAGGACGTGATTGGCGTCATACTCAGCGGCTCGCCCTACAGCGTATATGACGAGCATGCCTTTCAGTTGGACCTTTCCGGCATCCGTGGCCGCTGTCCCGTGCTGGGCATCTGTTACGGCGCCCAATATATGGCACACGTTGGCGGAGGCAAGGTGGAGTCGGCGGGCTCGCGCGAGTACGGCCGGGCCCGGCTGCTCTCTTTTGAACACGACAACCCGCTGCTCAAAGGGCTCGACGACCATACCCAAGTGTGGATGAGCCACGGCGACACTATTACACAACTGCCCGCCGGCTGCCGCAAAATCGCCTCTACCGACAAGGTGGAGTTTGCTGCTTATCAGTTCGAGAACGAGAAGACCTGGGGCGTGCAGTTCCATCCAGAGGTGTTCCATACCGAACAGGGCAGCCTCCTGCTCAAGAATTTTGTTGTGGATATTTGCGGCGGCAAACAGTCGTGGAGCCCCGCCTCGTTTGTGGAAACTACGGTGGCTGAACTCAAGACGCAACTGGGCAACGACCGCGTCATCCTGGGACTCAGCGGCGGCGTGGACTCTTCCGTCTGCGCAGTGCTGCTTAGCCGCGCAATCGGCAAGAACCTGACTTGCATATTTGTGGACCACGGACTGCTGCGCAAAAATGAATTCCGCAATGTGATGCACGACTATGAAGGCCTTGGCTTGAATGTCATAGGTGTGGATGCCAGCGACAAGTTCTTCAAAGAACTGGAGGGCGTGTCTGACCCTGAACGCAAACGCAAAATCATCGGTTCCGGCTTTATTGATGTCTTCAATGCGGAGGCTATGAAGATTACGGATGCCAAGTGGCTTGCGCAGGGTACTATTTATCCCGACAGGATTGAAAGCCTCAGCATTACCGGCATGGTCATCAAAAGCCATCATAATGTGGGCGGACTTCCTGAGAAGATGCACCTCAAGCTGTGCGAGCCGCTGAAATGGCTGTTCAAGGATGAGGTGCGCCGTGTAGGACGTCAACTGGGCATGCCTGAACACCTCATCACCCGCCACCCGTTCCCCGGGCCGGGATTGGCCGTGCGCATCCTGGGCGACATTACCCGCGAGAAGGTGCGCGTGCTTCAAGACGCTGACGACATTTTCATACAAGGTCTCCGCAACTGGAAAGTCAGACTCAAAGGCGAAGAGGCCCGCAAGGTGCTCTCTGCCGGCGTGCCCGCAAATATGACTGACGGAGAGATGGAGGTGTCGCTCTATGACCAAATCTGGCAGGCTGGCGTCATCCTCTTGCCGATACGCAGCGTGGGAGTGATGGGCGATGAACGCACCTATGAGCAGGCTGTGGCCCTGCGCGCCGTTACGAGCACCGATGCCATGACCGCCGACTGGGCACACCTGCCGTACGAGTTTATGGCCAAGGTGTCAAATGACATCATCAACGGTGTCAAAGGCGTGAACCGCGTATGCTATGACATCTCTTCAAAAC
>CAVIPZ010000235.1:0-2557 GCA_963644715.1 bacterium
AAACAGCCGACACCCTGTCCCTCGTCCTCGGAGAGGGCGAAAGCGGACAGCCGCACGAAACAGAGTTTAGAGTTTAGAACTTAGAATTTAGATTTTAGAACGTAGAACGTAGAGGCGTTACGCGTGTTGCCCCTCTTCCATTCCTCATTCCTAATTCCTCATTCCTAATTCCTCATTCCTAATTCCTCATTCAATAATTGTTACGCCAGCCCTATCTCGCGCGCCGGTTTTGCGCTGTTGAGCCTCTTCGAGGCTCGTTTGGCTCTGGGCGCGGCTTGCTCCGACGGTTTCACCGCCGGTTATGGTCATTGGCCGCTCGTTGAGCCGCCAATGATTGGGCATCTCCGATGCCCATAGTGCTGCGCAAATGCTTCACATTCAACCAAAAAACTCAAAACAAAAAAACAGCCAACACCCTGTCCCTCGTCCTCGGAGAGGGCGAAAGCGGACAGCCGCACGAAACAGAGTTTAGAGCTTGGAACTTAGAACTTAGAGGCGTTACGCGTGTTACCCGCTTCAATTCCTCATTCCTAATTCCTGATTAAGTCTCAAGTATTTGGATTTTTTCTATTTTTGCCGCTGTTTGTTTTTCAGGTATGCCGATCAAAAGGAAAATATCGTTCGTGTTTGTGTTCGCAGCCATGGCGCTGTTTCTGGCACACGCTTTTGTGCCGCACTGCTACCACGTTTGCCACGGCTTTACCGCTACCGCCCACACCCACGATTGCTCCCACCACGACTGCCCCGTTCACTCTTCCGGTGAGACCCACTTCTGCCACGCACACCACCTGCACGGCAATGAGGACGACTGCCTGCTGAACAAACCTTTTATAAAGTCAACTGACTGCTGTGTAAAGGGTGCTTCGCACACGCTTGCGCACCACCCGCTGTTTCTGGACTTCACCCTGCCCTCGCTGTGTCCCCACACTGCAACAGGCTTGGCTACGGCTACCAACGCTTTTACAGACCCGCCCGCCATTGCAGTCCGCGCTGCACTGTGGCTCGCCACCCAAGGCCTGCGCGCTCCCCCATTGCGCTAACCAACTCGTTAAGGGTTGCCGTTTACTGTACGTCTCTGTCGCTACTGACCGCTAAACTTGAACCTTACTCGGCAGCGGCATCATATTATTTCTGACGTGCCAGAAATCTGGTTTTCCCTTTCAGGTTATTCGTTGCCCAGAGTCGGACATCTCAGGGGCAATTTTATTCATTTACCACATATTTAACAAGTTATGAAAAAAACAATTTTCATTATAGCATTAGCCCTTGCGTTCGCGGGCACAGGTTGCCACCATCACCACGAGGATGAGCACGAACACGGGCACGACCATGAACACGAAACCTGCCTGCAGCTTACCGCCTATAGCGACCATTGGGAGGTTTACGGCGAGGCACACCCCTTTGTGACGGGCCACACCTCCGAACTGAGGGCGCACGTCACTGACCTCAACACGTTCAAGCCCCGCAAGGAGGGGCGCGTCACGGCAGTGCTCACCATCGGCGGGCAGTCGGTCACCCAATCGGTTGACTCCCCCAGCACGCCGGGAATCTACGAGTTTGCGCTGATGCCCAAACAGCAAGGCACCGGCTCGCTGTTCTTCATCATAGATGACGACACATTGGTCATCAACAATATACAAGCCTACAGCGAGGAAGAAGCCGCACTCGAAGCCGCCGAAAAGGTGCAAGTGAAGAGCGAGAGCGGCGCCACGTTCACCAAGGAGCAGAGCTGGAAAGTGGACTTTGCAACGGAACTGTGCCGCAAAGAGCCTTTTGGCCAGGTCATCAAGACGGTGGCGCAGATTCTGCCGTCGCAGGGCGACGAGCAGGTAGTTGCTGCCCACTCCGCAGGCATTGTGCTGCCCCGCAGCAGCGACCTGGTGCAGGGCAAGGCGGTGAGCAAAGGACAGATCCTCTTTACCATCGAGAGCGGCGACATGATTGACAACAACCTCAGCGTGCGCTATCAGGAGGCGGCCGCCGAGTACGAGCAGGCAAAGAGCGAGTACGAACGCAAAAAAGAACTTAACCGCGACAAGATTGTGTCAGACGGCGAACTTTCCCGCGCCAAGTCGGCCTACGAGAAGGCCGCCGCCCTCTACAAGAGTTGCCGCAACGTGTTCAAGGGTGGCAACTTGGCCGTGAAAGCCCCGATAGGCGGCTACGTCAGGCAGCTTTACGTGCAGCCCGGACAGTTTGTGGAGGCGGGGCAGCCGCTGGCTGCCGTGGCGCAAAACCGCAGCCTCACCGTCCGCGCCGACGTGCAGCCTAAATACTATCCCTGGCTCTCGCAGATTGCCACGGCTAACTTCCGCAGCATCAACGGCAAGCAGACCTACTCGCTGGAAGACCTGAAAGGCAAGGTGCTCTCGTACGGCAAGGCCACGGGTGAGACTAACGCCTTAGTGCCCGTGCTGTTTCAGATTGACAACCCACAGGAATTCATCCCCGGAGCCTTTGTGGAGACCTACATCAAGACCCGTTCCGGCGCCATGGCCGTCACCGTGCCCAACGCTGCCCTCACAGAAGAGATGGGCAACTGCTTTGTTTATGTACA
>CAVIPZ010000236.1:0-2551 GCA_963644715.1 bacterium
AACTATACCTATTATGTCAATCCTGCTTTTGACAGGCTCTATGAGCAGTCGCAACAATGTCCCGATCCCGAACTCCGAAACGAATACTATTTACAAATGGACTCAATGCTGATGGCAGATGCTCCTGTGGTGGTGCTGTATTACGACAAAGTCGTAAGGTTTGTACGTAAGAATGTGAAGAATATAGGCACGAATCCTATTAATATGCTCGACCTTCGTCGGGTGAGGATTGAGCTATAGAAGTTGGTTTCTGTGTTGAATGTCGATTAACGGTTTCCGCAGTTGCTTCTTCCGAATTTGCGTTCCAGACACACTTCGTGATAGATCTGCGTGATGATTTCTTTTGTGTATAGCGGAAAATCTGCTTTCATCATCCAGTCGTAATAGGCGGGTTCTTTCATAAAGACATCCTTGACAGGCACGTTTTTGTGCTTCCCGAAATTGAAAACGGCATTCTGATTCTTGTCGAGCACGATGTGTCCGGCCAAATCCACGCAATGGTGTTCTTGGGTAAACTCACTGAGTTTTTTTATGTCGCCAACGATGGGTGTTGAGGTAACCTTTGTCTTGGGGTCAGTATAGGTCACGCCGTCATATTTCTCAAGTTGTGCCAGCAGAACACGGTAGGTTGCTTCGGTGTCGGCACTGGCCTGATGCGCATTTGTCAGTTCTTTTTGGCAATAAAAGCGGTAGGCGGCAGCAAGATTCCGGGGCTCCATCCGGTGGAAGATGTTCTGGACATCCACAAGGTAACGGTTGCGGAGGTCGAGACGTTTGCCGCAACGCAAAAACTCTTCCACTAAAAGCGGAACGTCAAATTTGTTGGAGTTGAACCCCGCAAGGTCAGCATCGCCGATGAATGCCAGCAAGTCGTCGGCCATATCAGCAAAGCAGGGCTTGTCTTGCACATCTCTGTCTGTAATTCCGTGTATTGCCGTACACTCTTCCGGAATGTGTACACCTGGATTAAAACGTTCGGTGCGGCGGATTTCTGTGCCGTCGGGCATCAATTTTATAAGTGAAAGTTCTACGATTTTGTCTTTTCCGACATTCAGTCCGGAGGTTTCCAGATCGAAGATGATAAGAGGTCTCGTTAAGTTCAGTTTCATTACTATTGCTTGATAATTTTTTCTGTTGTGACAATCCGGTTTCCTGACATAACCTTTACCAGATAAAGTCCTGGCGCGAGGCTTGACAAGTCGAGTTCGGTATTTCCGCTTTTTGCAATGAGCAATTTCCCATACAAGTCAAACACTTGCCATTGCAGATCTGCAACATTTTCTATGCCGGAAATCCGTATGCTGTTGCGGGTGGGGTTAGGATAAAGGGTGATGGCGGGTCTGTCCACGTCAGGCACATCGTATGCAGTCAGGGCTTTGCCAACTACTGGCCTGACCATTGGCGCTCCTTTGTAAAACGACTCGTTCCAAGTGCCGGCCGTGTTGTAGAAAAAATGCCCGCGGGCATCGTTGTCTTGGTCGAAGCCGAGGTTCAGTTGTACGCTATGGTTTTGGTAAAAGCCTACATAGAACGTGCCCTCCACAAAAACGGGCGTGTCAAGCGTGTAGGGGATAAAGTCCAAAAAGTTGTCGGCGTATGCGGGCAATTGGGCCTCTTGCGCATAGAGCGTTTCGCCCGGCATTCCGTTGTCGTCAGCCCAAACCATCAGTGTAAAAGGCTCGACATTCTCATCGTTGAATGTGCGGTTGAACCACATCTTGATGCATCTGAGCGTGTCGGGTTGTGCCAAGGTGAATTGCACGGCCAGCGACGCTTCGGGATTGCTGAGCGTGGAGAGCAGGCAATAGCCGGCCTCTGCCGTGCCGTCATCGTAGGCATAGTAGTTGTAGAACTCTTGCCTGAAACAGAACGTGTCGTTGCAAGTGCGCGCATCGGCAGAGCCTTCCATCCTGAATATATGGGTGATGGTAAATGCGGCGCTGTCAGCGTTGTCGGCAGGAAATGAGAACTCTATGTCGGGAGTGGCATGGTCGGGGTAGGTGACGAGCCCGTTGTTGTAGTACGAAAGCGCGTTGCTGTTCTTGGTGGGCAACTGGTAAACCAGACTGCCGTTTTCTTTTTCTACGCGGTAGTTGTAAAAAGTGTTGCGCGTAGTGCTCGAAAGATTGCTCAAGTCGTTGTTGAAATCGGCGGCCATGTCTGATGCACGAAACTGGCTCCAAGGCATAGACTGGTATTGGTTCAGTGCGGAAGTGGAGGGCGATACGAAAGCGACATCCGTAGGGAACAGGTCGTTTTGTGTCCTGTCGGCATCCAGCCTGATGTAGTCAATGTGCCATTGGTCGCAGTTGCTGGCCCATCCCGTGATATTGTTTCCGCTCCACGAGTCAAGGTCGAGGCTGGCAAAGTTGCGGAATCTGAATTGGAAATTGTTGCGCAAATATTGTTCGTCTGTGATTGGAATGAGTATTTGTTTGAAATAATCGAGTCTGTTGGCGGCGAGCCAAGTGTCGAGTTCACAGCCGTTTGACGACCATACTTCATTCCATACATATTCAGGTCCCCACAGTGAGTCCATCGGCATTCTGAT
>CAVIPZ010000237.1:0-2550 GCA_963644715.1 bacterium
GCCATAGAGATGGGCTTTCAAGTAACAGTAAGGGAAATACCCTTCGATGGCAAAGCCAAACAGGATGCCGACTCATATATCACCGATATGGAACGATGGGAATCAATGAGTGAAAAGCATTTCATCCTTTGGTATGCCGTAAAACAATACAACCCAAAGGGAACCAATGATGAGCAACTGAAGGTAATCAATGACTTGTGCGACCTGTTGGTTAATGTAGAATCAGAGTCGCTTCAGACCTCATTGTTGTCAGAGTTGAAGGAAAAGTTCGGACGGGCTACCATATGGAAAAGCGGCATCACTGATGCAACCAGAAGAAGGCACGAACATATAAAAAGACTGGCTATAAAGAAATCAAGCGAGTTGGAAGGTTTTGGCTTTTATCGCAAAGGTTTCCACTACTATGACTTAGACCCCCAGGGAAGATCACGCGACTGGACTAACTTCATCATACGTCCACTCTTTCTTATTGCCGATGACAACAAACCAAGCCGCATCTTTGAACTTGAGAACGAAAGCCGATGCAAGCGCACCATAGAACTCCTTCAGATGGATGTTACCAAACTCGACCGATTCAAGGAAAAGATTGAAGGTAAAGGTGACTTTCGATTTTTCGAAAGGCAGGACAAGTATGAGTTGCTCAAAGCCTACATGTATGGCAAGACCGAAGAGGCTCAGCGCATAACCCAAATGGGGTGGAACAATATCGGCGAAAAGGGATTCTATGCTTTCTGCAATGGCATCATATACGATGGCAAATGGATACCAGTCGACGAATACGGCATAGTGCGTTTGGACTCGGAAAATTTCTATTTGCCGGCCACTTCCAAACTCTACAAACGCAACAAGTCTGCCTTCATCAATGAGAGACGTTTCATGCACGCGCCCAAACGAGATGTGTCTGCAAAAGAATATTTTACGTTACTGTATGAACTGTATGGAAACAATGGCGTTGTGGCCATTTGTTTCTATCTGGCAACACTGTTCAAGGATATTATTACCGATAGCACGCGTTCATTTCCAGTTCTAAACATCTATGGAAAGAAGGGAACAGGAAAAACCGAGTTCGCCTTATCACTGATAAGTCTGTTTCAGCAAAATCCGGAGATAAGTAATCTGGATAGCACCACCTATTATGCTATGGGTGACAAATGTGCTGAAGTGTGCAACATGCTGGTACATTTCGATGAATACAAAAACTCATTGAGCCGCAAGCATATAGATTTCCTCAAAGGCATATATGACCGGGCGGGCAGACTAAAACGTTCTTCTGACGGTGAGCGAAGAGAGTCAACCGAGGTAAGTTGTGGAGTAATTCTCACCGGGCAGGAAATGCCTACAGCCGATGTAGCATTGCTGTCCCGAGTCATCTTTCTCGAATCACAGAAAAGCGAGCGGACAAAAGAGGAAACCGACAAATACCAGCAGTTCATGAAACTGAGGAACATGTACCCGACAAATATCACCGTGGAAATGATGAAGTACCGCGGGAACTTCAACGCCGGTTGGTACACCGCATGGAAACGCGCCCTGACAGAAATCAAGAATGATGTCAACTACAATGTTATTGGAGAGCGTTTTATCAACAATTGGGCAATGATGCTGGCGACCTACTATTGTCTCCATCCCTACGTGCAAGACCTACCCTTCTCCGAGGAACAAGTGCATGACATTTGCACCGAGGGACTAAAATACCAGCACTCGCTTTGCAACAACTCCGACGAGATAGCAGTGTTCTGGTCCATGTTTTCCAAAGCCAGACAGTTGGGAGATATTAAAGAAGGGCAAGACTATAAGATTTGCCATGTCAACAATCTGAAGGTTTCCGTCAAAGGTGACCCAAGAAAGGATGTAGAGTTTGACATGCCGAGAAACATTCTCTTTGTGCGGGAAAAGATCTGCATTGCCAAGGCCAACATACAGGCAAAGAAGGAAGGGAAGATTATGATTCCTGACGAATCCCTTCTGTCATACCTTATGTCCACCCCCGACTATTACGGCAAGACCCGGTCTCCGTTCAAGTTCTATGTTCTTGATGAAGCGGGCAAGCAGATGAAACGTATAAAGGAGAATGGAGACAGCGAGTTACTGTATGATCAGGAACGCGTCCTTGCCTTTGATTACGAAGGCGTTTGCGGTAATTACGACATTAACCTGCACATATTGGCAGAGCGCATCAGTACCCAGCATCCAGACGGTTTGCACAAAAAAGGAGTTATGAGTTATGGCAGAGAAGAATGACATATATCCACTGTTCTTTACGGTCGAGAAAGTAAGAAACGGTTACATTCTCACCATCAAGGAAAGAAAAGCAGGTACCGATGATTATGTGTTCTGCAAAGAAGTCGTTGCAGAAGACAAAATCGAGGCTCGTGTCGGCAAACTGTTCCAAATGGAACGGATAACGCCGGAATATCCCATTGTGTTCCATGTTGAAGCAGTTGGTGAGAACACATACAGTTTGGAAGAAGGCAAGCAGACCCCAGAATTGGCCAACGCCAAACTCGCATATACACATATCTGTATGAAGGGTTTGGATAAGGGAAAGGC
>CAVIPZ010000238.1:0-2541 GCA_963644715.1 bacterium
AGCAACATCACGGAAAAGTTTGTCAAGTTTTCCCGGAGAACCACCATCACAACCGCCACCATCGGAAGCACCACCATAATCATCGACGTGTTCGGGCAACTCATATGCCCCGAGATAACCTTGTTGACTGCTGATAAAATTGGTAATAGCCTCAACCTCAGGGGTATCCACAAACGCGCACTGAACACGTTCCGAAGCAATGCTACCAGACATATTAAACAGCAAGTCGCCACGACCGATAAGATTTTGCGCACCTGGTTGGTCGAGGATGGTACCCGAGTCAATTCGTGACGCGACCTTGAAGGCTATGCGGCTAGGGAACTGCGCCTTAATAATACCGGTTATAATATTTGTAGACGGTCGCTGGGTTGCAAGAATCATATGAATGCCGACGGCACGCGCCTTTTGCGCAATTCGCGCTATAGGCAACTCAACCTCCTTGCCTGCTTGCATAATAAGGTCAGCAAACTCATCGATGATGACAACAATATAAGGAAGATAACGATGGCCTTTTTCTGGATTCAAAAGCCTATCGATAAACTTCTTGTTATACTCCTTAATTTGACGGACATTGGCATCTTCAAGCAACTTATACCTGTTATCCATCTCATCGGTAAGTGAAAGAAGCGTGTTCTTCACCTTATCAACGTCCGTTATGATGGCATCATCCTCACCCTCAACCTTGGCAAGGAAGAATTTTTCGAGTCTTTTGTATATACTAAACTCGACCATCTTAGGATCCACCATCACAAACTTGATCTGAGACGGATGCTTCTTATAAAGAAGGGACGTTATTATGGCATTGAGACCAACAGACTTACCTTGACCGGTAGCTCCGGCCACAAGCAAGTGCGGCGTCTTGGCAAGATCGAACACAAGAGTCTCGTTTGAGATTGTCTTGCCAAGAGCGACGGGTAACTCATAGTTAGACTCCTGAAATTTCTTCGACCGGATAACAGAGCTCATACTAACAACTTGAGGCTGAGAATTAGGAACCTCAATGCCTATAGTACCGATACCCATAACGATTCGCACGCCTTGAGCCTTGACACTCAGAGCAATATCATCCGAAATGCTCTTAATTTTTGCAATACGTACGCCAGGAGCAGGGACAATGTCATAAAGTGTAACAGTTGGTCCCACCGTTGCCTTTATAGACTCAATTTTTATTTGAAAATTGTTGAGAGCATTGACAATCTTATTCTTGTTCTCAATTAGTTCTTCTTGTGATTGAGCCACGTTCTCATAGTCATCCTTGAGTAGTTCAATCGGTGGGAGTTTATAATGGCTAAGGTCACTTGTCGGATCATACTTAGTGTCGATGGAGTTATGTATCTTATCGACAGTCTCCTCGCCATCTTTATTTACAATCTCAAGACCAAGATTATTGTCAGATTGAGAAGAAGGGTTAGCGGAAGACGGGACTTCTATTGTCTCCTCTTCTTTGGGACGTTCTATTGTGAGGCCATCATCCGTAACTGTTGTTGCAGTGCCAGACTCTTTAGTTGCTTGCACATTATTATTAGGCTCTTCATCACACGCACGGGCATCAACAACATTCTCATTTATACTGCCAGTTGACTTAGGTTCAGCCTCCTCATCAGAATTATCGTAAGCCTCGCCCTCGTCTGTTGAGAATTGGAAAGAAGGAATATTTATATGAACCCTACGTAAAAGTTCCTCAACCTTTTCACGGACAGGAGCTACCTTTACACAGACATAAGCAAAAAGCACGAAAGCGAGAAGACAAAACGTACCGACGGGACCAATAATACAACGCAGCCATTTAGCAGCATAAAAACCAAATGAGCCACCCGCAACGGCATAAAAATTATTAGAAAAATTAGCCAAAAGGAAACCAAGTGTCACACTACCCCACACGGCGACACAAGCACAAGAGACAATTTGTCTACGCATCGATATGACCTTGACACCCATAATTTTAAGTGCCGTAGCCATAATGAGCCAAGGAATGACGAGAGCAGCAACACCGATACCATTTGTAACCAGCATATCAGCGACCCAAGCGCCGAAACGTCCTAACGGATTACGCACTTCGAGCTCCGTATCAGTAAGAAGTTCCGAAGCAGGCATGTCGAATATACTCCTATCAGCACCACCCGTAAAAAGGAATGAAAGCAATGCAACAAAAAGAAGGAGGCCGACCAGCAAAAGAGCAAGACCGGACACAAATCGTACCGACGAGACGGGAGACGCCTCTGTAGAAGCCGACGATTTCTTAGGCATAGTAAATTGACTAATTTTTTATGTTCCTTAAAACGGTACAATTTACGAAAAATGGAGCGTAGTGCCAAACGGAGAACAGCCTTCATCGGTTTGCGCTTATAAGCAGTTCACGGTTCTCAGTAAACGGAGCGTGGCATAATATCCTGTTAGCAGTGCACAACTTAAGTCATTTCACAGTGCGCCGCTTAATTCAGTTCACAGTTCACAGTTCTCAGTTAGCGGTTCACAGTTACGGGGACCCGACGGACGTGGGCGCGGCAATCGTCAATTGATAGCGTGCGGGCACAAAAAAAG
>CAVIPZ010000239.1:0-2522 GCA_963644715.1 bacterium
CTCCAAAATCTAAAGCATTCAACACTTTTGCATAAACACTGTAGCCCAATGCTTTAAGGTGACTGGTTATAACCTTGAAAGTCTTGCCATTGTCATGAGCCGTTAAGTTTTTAACATTTTCCAGCATAAAAGCTTTTGGCCGTTTTTCTTTCAAGATGCGCTCAATCTCAAAAAACAATGTTCCGCAGGTTTCATTTTCAAACCCTTCTTTTTTTCCAATGACAGAAAAAGCTTGACAAGGGAATCCTCCAAGGAGAATGTCAAAATCCGGAATGTCTTTTATCTCAATCGTAGTGATGTCGCCGAATGGATGCTCGCCAAAATTTGCCTCGTAGGTTTTGCAGGCGTTTTCATCAAATTCTGAAGAAAACACACACTTGCCGCCAACCGATTCAAAGCCAAGCCTTATGCCGCCGATTCCGGCAAACAAATCTATAAACCTGAATGAGTTCCAATCCATCAAAGCATCACAATGGTTGCTAACACGAAGGTTATTTGCCTATCAACTTTCATTACGGCCGCAAAGGTACAAAAGAACGTCCTCCAATTCCTCGTTGCCCCCTGAATTTCATGTTTTTTGTTCAACAGGGCAGCATAACGAATGTAGAATGCAGATGCGTTACACGTGTCGTTTCATCTTAAGCCTCAAGTCAGCCTGAAGATTGTGTGTGGGATGAAAAGAGTCTTACGTCCTCGCTTTCCATTTCATCTTATCAGCGTAACATTGCCTGTAAGTTGCGGATGCCCCGGTCCCTGCGGATGGTCTTGTATGGTATAATAACGGATATAATAGACATACACGCCATGCGGGCAAGGATTGCCTTGCATGTCGTTTCCGTCCCAACCCACCTCAATGTCAAAGGAGCGGAATATCAGATGCCCTTGCTTGTCATATATCAGCATTCGGTAATTATCGGGACGGATGCTTTCATAACTTGGTTTGAAGTGGTCGTTGAGGTTGTCGCCGTTCGGGGTGAAAGCATTGGGCAGCCAAAAACTGATAGGTATGCTGACGGTTACATATTGCGTAAGCGAGTCTGTGCAGCCGTTACGGTCTGTCACGCTTAGCGTTACAGGATAATTGCCGGCATGCGTATAGTTGTGTGACGGGTTTTCGTATTCAGGTCCTGACAATATTTCCGGATTGTGAGGATCGTTGAAATTCCAACGCCATAAGGAGTCGGGCTTGCACGTCAAGGTGCAGTGCAGTTCTGCCGCGCCAAGCTCCAGCATCAGGTTGTCTGCCGACAAAATAAACGAGACATCCGGCAACGGATTGACAACTACGGTGAACGTGTCTGCCGCAAAACAATCCATGTCGGTCAACGAGTGGCCCCGCACGATATATTCTGTAGTCACTGCCGGGCTAACTATGCGAGTGGATCCCGAAAAGCCGTCGTTCCATTCATACAGATAGTCGCTGTTTCCGGCAGCCACCTGCAGCACGGCCGTTTTGCCCGCACAGATGGCATCATCGCCCGTGATGACAGGCTGTTCCAACGGTATCACCTCCATAAACACGGAATCAGTGGCGGTGCAGCCATTGCTGAAATGGGTTGTAAGCGAATAAGTCTGACTGGCGGTGGCAACAACAGTGAGGCTT
Source organism: bacterium (assembly GCA_963644715.1). GTDB lineage: Bacteria > Bacteroidota > Bacteroidia > Bacteroidales > WCHB1-69 > F23-D06. The sequence continues at coordinate 1,604 of CAVIPZ010000239.1, forward strand.
TCCGTCGTGTCGCCAGTACTCCAGTGGTAAGCAACAGGCTGCGCTTCTACGTTGTTTTGGATTTCTGGCATAAGTTCGACTGTTTTGCCGGCGCATTCTTCAACTGTCGGCATAGTCACTTCCGGAATCGGCAGCACCGAGACGGTGAAGGTTACAGGATTGCCATGACAGGCATAGCCTCCGCTGGTGTAAGTAGGTATTGCGGTGATGTCAAGATTTTGTGTGGCGGCGGTGTGGTTTTGGAGCAGCGCGCTGATGTTGCCGGAGCCGCTGCCCGCAAGGCCGCTGACGGATGCATTGCCAGACATTGTCCAGTTGAACGAAACATCCTGAGCCGTTGGGGAAAAGTTGACCACCAGACTGTCGCCGTGGCAAATTGATTGGTTAGGCACAATGTCCATTTGTGGACTCTGCAGAACGGTAAGGTGCATAGTCACAACACTGTCGCAGCCTTTGTGCGTAGTTAAGGTTTGGATATAGTCGCCGCTTTGGGTGTACTCGATGCCGTTCCATACGAACATGTCACAGACCGTTTGGCTGAATTCGTTTTCCTGCGGCTGGTTTACCATAATGGACATTGTGGTATCGTATTGGCAGTTCAGGTTGTCCGTCACCCGGGCCGTGTAGTTCAACGCGCCGTATTGGGTGGGCACGGCGATATTGCCCTCACTGCCCTGACCGATCAGAAAAACCGTGTCAACCGTCACATCGTACGACCAGTCTTGAGGCACCAGTGCGGGGTTCAGGGCAAGTTCCCAGCCGCACACATAGCCGTTGTCTGCCGACCATCCGTCCATCACCTCGATAGACCAGGTGCCGTTGAGCGGGCAGTTCTGCAGGCTGGTGTAGAAGTTGTCGTCAGGATGATATACATTGGTCATCATGCGGGTGTTGGTAGAATCTACGTAGTTGCCGTTGA
>CAVIPZ010000240.1:0-2511 GCA_963644715.1 bacterium
CATCTGTATGGAACACGGTGTGTTTGACGTGGAAAGACAGTCTGAACGGGTAATGCAGCAATATGCCATTGCCGTGGCCCAGGGAAATGCCGCCGCTGTTGACCGGCTTTCCAAAGAGCAGGAGAAAATTTCAACCTGGGGACCGCGCCTCTATGCCCTCCAAAACATGCAATACACATTCCTCAAATACCAGGCACTCTGCAAGCAGAAGATGCTGGATGCCCGGCTGGACATGGACAATACTATGCCTGTGAAATTCATCGTCGAGAATCCTGTAGTGGCCGACAAGAAATGCTACCCCAAAAGAGCGGTCATCGTACTCACTTCTACCCTCTCGATGCTGGTGCTTTCTGTTCTTGTCTTATTAATGTTCGATAAAATTGAATCCAAAAAGGCTGACAAAACTGAAAGACCTGTGGAATAGACATTCCGGCAAGCAGAAGGCCACGCTTTTAATTCTTATGCTGGCATTGATTGCCAACGCATACGCTATCCTAAAAGAGATGCCTGCCATTCCGCTTGTCACAGGAGGTCTTGTGTTGGTCTATCTGCTGATATTCCGCGTTGACCTGCTGATATACCTGATGGCGCTCTGCACCCCGTTCTCTATCGAGACGCTGAACGGCGACTTTCAGCTCGGACTTTCGCTGCCCGCCGAAGCCATTATGATTTCGCTCACTTTCCTGTTCATCTGCCGAATACTTTACGACATACGGCTGGACCGGAAAATAGTGACCCATCCCGTATCTGTCGCCATATTCCTATATTTAGGATGGATGCTGTTGACCTGCTTTACAAGTGCAAGGCCAGTGGTATCATTCAAGTTCTGGCTGTCAAAGATTTGGTTTACAACATCTTGTTATTGGGTTGTCGTACAATTTATCCGCAAAGACCTTACCAGTGCGGTACGTTATTTCAGTTGCTACGCCGTCAGTTTGGCCATTGTGGTGCTCATCACCACCTACAAACATTGGCTGAGCGGATTCGACAGCCAATATGCGCATTGGGTAATGCGGCCTTTTTACAGCGACCACACCGCATACGGGGCAGCGCTCGCTTTCTTTGTGCCCATCACGGCCGGCTTCTTCTTCCTGCCCGGCAACACGACAAAGAGCAAAATATTCTATGCCATCCTTACCGTCATACTGTTTGCGGGGCTGTACATATCATACAGCCGGGCGGCATGGATAAGTTTTGCGGCCGCCATTGCCGTATGGGTCGTCTTGAAACTCCGCATCAAACTCTCGTGGCTGATAGCCGGAGCAGCCGTGTTGGCCACCATCTTCTATTTCTCGGCCGACGACATCTTGTACAAGATGAGCCGCAACAGCCAAGATGCCTCCGGAAATCTTGCCGAGCAGTTGCAGTCCATCTCAAACATCAGTACTGACGCCTCCAACGTGGAACGCCTCAACCGCTGGAACGCAGCCTTTTCGATGATCAAGGAACGCCCTGTGGTAGGCTGGGGACCGGGCACTTACCAATTCGAGTACGCACCGTTTCAAAAAAGCACCTACAAAACCATCATCACCACCAACTTCGGCGATGGCGGAAACGCCCACAGCGAATACATCGGGCCTTGCGCCGAGACCGGCATTCCCGGTCTGCTCACCGTGTTGACACTGGCCTTCTGTGTGCTTTGTACCGGTTTTTACACCTACAACCACACCATAGACAAAAGAGAACAACTGCTGGCACTCGTCATGACTTTAGCACTCGTCACCTATTTCATACATGGATTCCTCAACAATTTTTTGGACACCGACAAACTGTCGCTGCCGTTTTGGGGAGCCTTTGCCGTAATTACCGTTGCCAGTGTAAGGATGAGAAACGACAAGCGCGAGCCTGCCATTTTACACCAAAAACTTAAGAAAGTATCGTAAAAGTTCTATATTTGCCCACTAATTTCGACTTATGTCTCTATCTGCCATTTTAACCGCCATTTTAATGCTGCTGGCCGGAATCGGCATTTTCCTGATTGCCTGCCAGATGATGAGTACCAATCTTGAATCTGCATCCTCAAACAAACTCAAGGCAATGTTCACCAAAGCCTCTAAAAGCAAGTTGTTGGGGGTAGGCATCGGGGCGTTAGGAACGGCCGCCATACAGAGTTCTGGGGCTACAACCGTAATGGCCATCGGGTTCGTCAACGCAGGCATCATCTCGCTCACACAGGCGGCCACCATCATCTACGGCGCCAACATCGGCACCACCATAACGGCACAGATTGTCGCCTTAGGCATGTTCGGCGGCGAAGGCATCTCCACCACCGCCATATTCTCTGCCTTTGCAGGCATCGGCGCATTCATATCCCTGTTTGCTAAAAAGGACATCTGGACCAAAATCGGAGGCATCACCACCGGCTTCGGAATGTTGTTTGTAGGGCTCTGGCTGATGAGTGAATCCATGTCTGAATTTGCCGCACTCGAATCTGTCAAAACCTTTTTGGCCGGCATCAGCAATCCTTTGCTGCTCGTACTGATCGGGGTTATCTTCACCGCCATCATTCAA
>CAVIPZ010000241.1:0-2511 GCA_963644715.1 bacterium
AAACAAAACAACAAAGAACCCCAAGGCCTGAAAAAGACGTTGGGGTTCTTGACATAACTTGTGTTGCCGGAGCCTACTTCTGGATTTTGATTCGGGCATCCACGGCAACGACAGCCGTGGGCGTTCCGAGCAGCGGATTGATGTCCATCTCCACGATTTCGGGAGCGGCCATCACCAAAGCGGAGACTCTTGCAACCTGCTCGGCATAGATGTCCGTATTGACCGGTTGCTGGCCGCGAACACCTTGCAGGATCTTGTAGCCGCGCAATTTCTTGAGAGACTGCTTGGCTTCGGCAGCCGTAATGGGAGCCAATGCCGACTGCACGTCTTTGAGCACCTCGATGAAGATGCCGCCCAGACCGTAGAAGATCTGGTGACCGAACTTCTCGTCACGGATGGCGCCGATATAGACTTCCGTGCCGTCGAGCATCGGGTACATTTCTACGGCGTAGGTATCCTTAATGGCCATCAGGCGATCAAATTCGCTGGCTACGGTTTCGATGTTCTTAACATTGAGCGTCACGCCGCCCACGTCTGACTTGTGGAGCGGACCCACCACTTTCATCACCAGCGGGTAGCCCACCTCGTTGGCAAAGTCAAGAGCCTGCTGTTTCTGGTCCACAATGCGGATGCGTTTCTGCGAAATGCCGGCAGCATCAAGCAGCTCGGTTATGGCCTCGGGACCGATGTAGCCGTTGTCACAGCTGTCGATGACCTTACGGATGCGAACCTTGTCGACTTCGGGCAGCTGCACAGTCTCGGGCTGCGGTTTCGGCGTGTTGACCACCTTGGCCAGCGCATTGCCGAACACGCACTCCTCGGGGAAGTTGACGTGATGCTTGTTTGTGATGAAGTCCTGAATCTCGTCCTTGACATTGATAATGGAGGGAAGAATCGGGAATATGGGTTTCTTGCATGTCCTGATTTTCTGATCCAGCACGTCATAAACCTCCCAGTTTGCAAACAATCCGGGCGAGCCGAAAATCACGCACATGGCATCGATGTTGTCAAAGTCGTTCTCGCAGGCATCGATGATGGCGCCCAGTTGCTCGGCGGTGCCGGTAGCGAGGAAATCGATAGGATTGCCCACTGAGGAGCCGTTGAAGAGTTTGGCAAGCAGGGCTTCGGCGGCAGGGCCTTCGATATGGGGCACTTCCAGCCCGTTGTTGGAGAGCACGTCGGTCAGCATCACAGCGGGGCCTCCGGCATGGGTGATGATGGCGATGTTCTTGCCTTTGATTTCAGGGTAGGTGAACACGCCGCACACCGTAGTCAGTTCCTGACGGTTGTGGCAGCGCACAATGCCGGCCTTGCGGAACAGAGCCTCCACAGCCTCGTCGGAAGTGGCCAGCGCACCCGTATGGGAAGAGGCGGCGCGACTGCCGGCGGCAGAACTGCCGGCTTTCACCGCAGCAATGCGGCAGCCCTTGTTGATCAGAGAGCGGGAGTGCTTCAGCAACTTGGCCGGGTTAGAGACCTTCTCCATGTAAAGCATAATGATGCGCGAGCTCTTCTCGGGGTCGAAAGTCTCGTCCAGATGTTCGAGAACCTCTTCGATGCCCATTTGCGCAGAGTTGCCGACAGCCCATACACTGCTGAATGTCAGACCGTTGGAGATGCCATACTCTTTAATGAACACCGCCGTGGCTCCAGAGCCGGTCACAAATTCAACGCCTTTAGGGTCAAGTGTCGGGATAGGCGCGTCGAAAGCGCCGCAGTAGTTGGTGTTCAGGAAACCCGTGCAGTTGGGTCCTATCAGAGAACCGCTCACGCTGTTCACGGTATCTACAATCTGGCGTTCCAGGCGTGCGCCCTCCTCGTTTTCCTCGCCGAAGCCGGCAGAAACGATGATAAAGCCGCCTGTTTCTTTCTGATGTGCCAGCACCTCAACCGTGTGAGGGCAGAATTTGGCGGCAATGGCCAGAATAGCGCAGTCAACCTGCGGCAGGTCTTCCACCTGTTTGTAGCATTTTATGCCTTGCACCTCATCTTCTTTGGGATTGACGGCATAAATCGTGCCTTTGAAATTGCTGTTCTTGAGGTTCAGCAGAACCTTTCCGCCTGGCTTGTTGATGTTGGAAGATGCGCCAACAACCACAATGCTTTTAGGATCTATTAATTTCTTGTTGATCATTACGAGTTATTTAGTTTTAGAATTTATTATCGTTTCAAGATGTCTTTTTTCATCTTTTCGAGATGCTCTTCAAGTTTTTGTTCCATCTCCTCGCGTCCGGCATTGCGGGCATCCACCTCAACGGCACTGAAATAGTACTTGATCTTGGGTTCGGTGCCCGAAGGGCGAACCGTCACTTTGCTGTTGTCGGTCATAATGAACTGTAGCACATCAGAGCACGGCAAGTCGATACGGTCGTTGCGGTCGTGCCTGAAACTAAAGGAGCGGCCTGACTTGTAGTCGTTCATAATCATCACAGCCTTGCCGCCTAACGTTTTGGGCGGGTTGTGGCGGAGGTTTTCCATCATTTTCCGGATTTTGGCCACGCCCTCCTTGCC
>CAVIPZ010000242.1:0-2505 GCA_963644715.1 bacterium
GAGTAGGGCTGTGCCAACGACTTGTGCGAGCCGGTGAAGAACTCGTTGAGCGTGATGAAGTTGCCTAACGACTTGCCCATTTTCTGCCCATTGATGGTAATCATGTTGTTGTGCATCCAGTAGTGGACCGAGGAGACGCCGTTGGCAACAGTGCTTTGGCACACTTCCGACTCATGGTGCGGGAACAGCAAGTCCATGCCGCCGCCGTGAATGTCAAACTGAGTCCCCAAGTATTTGGTGCTCATAGCCGTACATTCGATGTGCCATCCCGGAAAGCCGACGCTCCAAGGCGATTTCCAGCGCATGATGTGTTCCGGGGCGGCTTTCTTCCAGAGGGCAAAATCGGCAGGGTTGTGTTTCTCGCTTTGTCCGTCCAGTTCACGCGTGTTGGCCAGCAACTCGCTCAGCACACGCCCTGAAAGTTTGCCGTATCCGAAATCTCGGTCGAATTTAGGGACATCAAAATAGACGGATCCTTCTGAAACGTATGCGTAACCCATATCCAGAATTTTCTGCACTAGGTCAATCTGCTCCATAATGTGCCCGGAAGCACGCGGTTCTATGGAGGGGCTTTTCACGTTCAGGGCATCCATCGCGCGATGGTAACTGTCCATATAATATTGGGCCACTTCCATAGGCTCCAGTTCCTCAAGACGAGCTTTCTTGGCGATCTTGTCCTCGCCGCTGTCGGCGTCATGCTCAAGATGACCTACATCAGTGATGTTGCGCACATAACGCACCTTGTACCCGATGTGGGTGAGGTAGCGGAACACAAGGTCGAAAGTCACCGCAGGGCGTGCATGTCCCAAATGCGGTTCGCCATAGACTGTGGGACCGCAAACATACATGCCGACGTGTCCGGGAACAATCGGAACAAAATGCTCCTTTTTTCCGGTCATCGTGTTGAAAAGGAAAACGTTGTCTTTGTTGTCGGTAGCAGTCATCTTGATGGTGTTTTTTTTCAGTTGAACAGTTTTTCTATTTGGTTGTGGTATTTTTCGAGCAGTTTGTTGCGTTTCAGCTTGAGGGTAGGGGTGAGCTCGCCCGTTTGGACGGACCATTCGTAGCCGATCAGGATAAAACGCTTCACCTTTTCGGTGTCCCCAAAGAACGAGTTGTAGTAATCGACGATTTTCTTGAACTTCTTGAGCACGTCAGGATGTTTGATCATCTCTTCGTTGGTGGTGTATTCGATGTCTTTGCGGCGGCACCACGCGCGCAGGTCGATGAAGTTCGGGACGATGAGCGCGGCGGCAAACTGCCGGTTTTCGCCTACAACCATAATATTGTCTATCAAGGAGTCTTCGCAGAATTTGTTTTCGATGACGGTAGGCACTACATATTTGCCGAATGCGGTTTTGAACATCTCCTTTTTGCGTCCGGTGATGCGGAGGCGGCCTTCTGGCGTAAGCATGCCGAGGTCGCCGGTGTGCAGCCATCCGTCGGGGTCGATAGCCTCGGCGGTAAGTTCGGGCGCGTTGAAATAGCCTTTCATTACATGACCGCCGCGGGTCAGTATTTCGCCGTCTTCCGCAATCTTGACATTGGTGCCGGGCAAGACGTGACCTGCCGTTCCGAACTCGAGACCGCCTTTGAAACCGTCGCTGACCGCGATGACCGGCGATGTCTCGGTGGTGCCGTAGCCTTCATAAACGTGGATGCCCATAGCCCAGAACACTTTGGAAATGCGCGGCTGGATGGCAGCGCCGCCCGTGACGATGACGTTCAGGTTGCCGCCTAATGCCTTGTACCATTGGTTCAGCACAAGCTTGCGCGCCAACTTGAGCCGGCGCATATAGGCTTTGCTTTTGTTGAAGTCAAAGTCCAAGGCAACTTCGTTGGCCCAGAAGAAAATGTTGCGTTTCAGTCCCGTGAGTTTGCGCCCCTTTGCGAGAATCTTGTCATAGATTTTCTCGAGCAGCCGGGGCACGGTGGTGAAAATGTCAGGCTGCAAATCTACCATATCGTCCTGTATCTTGGCGAGGTTCTCGGTGTAGTAGATGGAAATGCCAAGGTATTGCCACGAGTAGTTCATCATCCTTTCATATACATGGCACAAAGGCAGGTAACTGAGAATGCGGTTGTGCTCTTGGGTCGGAATTATCGGGAGGATGCCCCGGATGTTGGTCAGGAAGTTCTCGTGCGTGAGCATCACGCCTTTGGGGTGTCCTGTAGTGCCCGAGGTGTAGATGAGCGACACCACATCGTCGGGGGTGATGCTGTCCTTGATCTGCTGCAGGTATTGCGGGCTCGGGTTTGACCGCCCCAATTCGATAAGTTCGTTCAGATGGCGGTATCCGCGCAGGTTGCGGAAAGTGTAAACCCGGTCGGTCAGCGAGGGGATGTTCTCAATGATGTTGTTGATTTTCCGCAGCAGTTCCCAACCTGACACGAATATCAGCTTGATGTCGGCGTGATGGAGAATGTAGTCGTATTCGCTTTCGCTGATGGTGGGGTAGATGGCGACGTGGACGGCGCCGATCTGCATGATGGCCATGTCAAGGA
>CAVIPZ010000243.1:0-2469 GCA_963644715.1 bacterium
GTGAAAGATGATGGAAGCACGTATTACGAGCGGAACACACTGAAAAATTTCCAGCGGAAACTTGGATACAGCAAATGTTTGAAAATCAACAGATCAATCCTGATTAATACAGATAAGGTGAATAGGATCAACAAGAAGACGGTGACGTTGAACAATGAAACCTTTACCATAACGCGCACGTATTATAAGAAGTTCGCCAAAGTTTTCAACATCTGAAACTTCTTCCGCAAAAAATAGTATTTTTGCCGCCTTGTTGGTCTTGTAGTTCAATGGATAGAACAAAAGTTTCCTAAACTTTAGATTTGGGTTCGATTCCCAGCGAGACTACTCCCTGTTCGTTTGTTGCAGATAGATGATGATGGCCGTTATGTCGGCTGGATTCACACCGCTTATCCTCGAAGCCTGCCCGAGGTTAAGGGGTTTTACAGATGCCAGTTTTTCTTTTGCTTCCTTTGATACGCAAGCTAATGGGGCATAATCGAAATCAGAAGGTATCCTTATCTTGTCAAGATTAGACATTTTTTGCACGATTTCTTCCTCGCGCTTTATGTAACTTTCGTATTTAATCGTTGTTTCCACGTTCTTTAATTGTTCTGCCGTTGGTTGCTCAGTTTCAAGATATTCTTGAAATTCCGTAGAAGTGTTTATTATATCATCAATAGAAATCTGCGGACGCAGCAGCAGTTGCGAAAATTTGACGTTTTGCGATATTGGCATAGTGCCTTTCTCAACAAGCATCGGGTTTACGATGTCCTTTTTTGCAAGATGTTGCTTGAGATAGGAGGCTATTTCATCTTGCTTTTTGTACTTGTTTTCAAACCTTGTAAATTGAGATGGGGTAACAAGTCCGACCTTATATCCTATGGGGGTTAAGCGCTGGTCTGCATTATCTTGTCTTAAGAGTATTCTGTATTCTGCACGTGACGTAAACATTCTATAGGGATCTCGTACACCTTTAGTTACCAAATCGTCTATAAGCACGCCGATGTACGAATTTGAACGGGTAAGTATTAGAGGTTCTTGTTCACAGATTGAAAGATGTGCATTGATGCCGGCTATGAGTCCTTGGCACGCCGCCTCCTCATAGCCTGTGGTACCGTTGACTTGACCAGCAAGGTAGAGGTTGGAAATCACTTTAGATTCAAGTGTATAATGAAGTTGTGTTGGGTCAAAATAGTCGTATTCAATGGCATATCCTGGGCGCAGAATAGCAGCATGTTCAAGTCCAGGTATGCTGTGCATAGCGCGTACTTGTATGTCTTCTGGCAGCGACGAAGAGAAACCGTTGAGATAATATTCGATGGTGTTTTTACCCTCTGGCTCAACAAACAACTGGTGTTTGTCACGGTCGGCAAATCTTACAATTTTGTCTTCTATTGAAGGGCAATAGCGTGGACCAACGCCATGTATTCTTCCCTGAAACATAGGAGACTTGTCGAAACCTTCTTTCAATATTTCGTGTACAGATTCGTTGGTATAGGTGATCCAACAACTCATCTGTTCATTAAGTGTAACGGTAGGCGTAAAAGAGAATTTGGAGGGATTTTCATCACCTTTTTGTTCTGTCATTCGAAAAAAATCGATTGATCTTCCGTCTATACGTACTGGAGTTCCAGTCTTGAGTTGTGCGGTTTTGATTCCATTATCTCGGAGTTGGTCAGAAAGTTTGAACGAGGCATTCTCACCCATTCTTCCACCTGAAAAATTTATTTCGCCAACATGTATTCGGCCATTCAGAAACGTTCCATTCGTGAGAATTATCTTGCGGGCGTAGATGGTTTGGCCAAGTAAGGTTTTCACACCTGTAAGTTGATGGTTATCGTCAAAAACAAGGCTTTGGACTGTATCTTGCCGAAGACTTAGGTTTGGGGTATTTTCAAGTATCGCGCGCCATAACAGGGAAAAACGTGTTTTGTCGCATTGCGCACGTGGACTCCACATAGCGGGACCTTTTGAGAGGTTAAGCATTCGGAACTGTATCATAGCCTGATCGGTAATAATTCCAGAACAGCCGCCAAGCGCATCAATCTCACGTATTATTTGTCCTTTTGCAATGCCTCCCATAGCCGGATTGCATGACATTTGAGCCACTAATGCCAAATTCATAGTTATAAGAAGTGTAGAACTGCCTAATCTGGCTGCGGCAACAGCGGCTTCACATCCTGCGTGCCCAGCACCTACAACGATAACATCAAAATTCATTTCCCCGTGGAACGTATTTATAAAGAAGTGATTTACTGATTATTATTATGAATAGTTTTTACATATAAGTCAATTGCCTCTGCCTCTTTTTCTCTCATTGTCTTGGCTTCGTCAGACAACTTGTCTTTATATCCGCAAAGGTGAAGAACACCATGTGCCATAACCCTTAATAATTCCTGCTGAAACGAAACACCAAAGTTCAACGCATTCTCACGAACACGCTCCAAACTGATAATGATGTTGCCTTGGACAAGTTTATCTATACAG
>CAVIPZ010000244.1:0-2451 GCA_963644715.1 bacterium
GGATAACAATGAGAAACGAAATAATCTCATTAAGCACATTGACGATTTTCGGTTTGTTGACAATTACTTTTTAAATGCCGCAGAAGAACCCCACATAGAAATGTTGCCTTTCGGTTTCCACTGACAACAGACGATTCCTCTATGTTAACAGCATCCTCAATCCGCATGTGGAATGACAACAATGGCACACAGCCACAAGTTGATGAAAATTCTGCCATGCCCGATTATACAAATTGTAATCTTACACCGGAATAAGGAACAACTTCTTTCTGCTCTCTAAATTCCAAAATCCAAGTTCTAAGTTCTAAATTCTAAGCTCTAAAACCTGCACTCACCTCACCCTATCACGCTCCAGTTGGTGTCGCGCTTCATCAGGCGGGCGAGGGTGGTTTTGAGCCGTTGGTTCTCAGGCTTGCCGAGCGAGGGGTCGTCTTTGAGCACCTGCCGTGCCAGATTGCGCGTGTAAGCCACCAGTTTCTCGTCTTTCACTATGTCAGCGATTTTGAAGTCGAGCATGCCGCTCTGCCGCGTGCCCTGTATGTCGCCGGGGCCTCGCAACTGCAGGTCGAAGTTGGCAATCTCAAAGCCGTCGTTGGTGTTGACCATGGCATCGAGCCTTTTCCTGCTCTCCGCACTCAGTTCGTACTTCGACATCAGGATGCAGTACGACTGGCTGCCGCCACGCCCTACCCTCCCGCGCAACTGGTGCAGCTGCGACAGCCCGAAGCGCTCGGCATTCTCAATGACCATCACGGTGGCATTCGGCACATCAATGCCCACCTCTATCACAGTGGTGGAAAGCAGTATCTGCGACTGCCGCTTGATAAAACGCTGCATTTCAAAATCTTTGTCTTCCTGTTTCATACGGCCGTGTACCACCCCGATGCCGTATTGCGGCGGCGGAAAAGCCCGCTCTATGGACTCATATCCCGCCATCAAGTCGAGCATATCCATTTTTTCTGACTCCTCAATCAACGGATAGACAATGAAAACCTGCCGACCCGCCTCAATCTGCTTTTTCATAAAGCCGTAGAGTTTCAGGCGGTCTTTCTCGTACAAATGTTTGGTGATGATGGGTTTCCGTCCTTGGGGCAACTCATCGATAACGGATATGTTAAGGTCGCCGTACATCGTCATAGCCAGTGTGCGTGGTATAGGCGTGGCAGTCATGACCAGAATATGGGGCGGAATTTTGTTTTTGCGCCACAGTTTGGCGCGCTGCTCCACCCCGAAGCGGTGCTGCTCGTCGATGATGGCCAAGCCGAGGTTGCTGAACTGCACATTGTCTTCGATAAGCGCATGCGTGCCAATAAGGATGTCCACGTCGCCTTGCAGCAGCCCTGCGAATATCTGCTTCCGTTTGGCCGTTTTGGTAGAACCTGCCAGAAACTCGACCCTCAAGCCCAGCGGCTCCACATACTTGCTGATTTTCTCATAATGCTGCAATGCCAGAATCTCCGTCGGGGCCATAAGGCACGACTGGTATCCATTGTCTTTGGCCAGCAACATCACAAAAAGGGCGGTAATCGTCTTTCCGCTGCCCACGTCGCCTTGCAGCAGGCGGTTCATCTGGTGCCCGCTGCCCACATCAGCCCTTATTTCCTTGATGACCCTCTTCTGCGCATTGGTAAGCGGAAACGGCAGATGCTTTTTATAGAATGTGTTGAAATAATCACCCACCTTGTCAAACACAAATCCCTTAATGCGTTCGGTGTTGATCTGTTTTTGCAGAAGCATCTTCATCTGCGTAAAAAAAAGTTCCTCAAACTTGAGCCTAAGCGAGGCCCGTGACAGTTGCTGGCTGTCTTCAGGGTAATGAATTTGGCAAAGCGCGTCGCGCAGCGACATCAGCCCCAGTTTTTGGAGCATTTCGTCAGGCAGCGTCTCGGGAATCACGTCATGGACCAACGGCAGCAGGTTAGCCACCAACTTTGCCACGGCTTTCGAGTCAAGCGTTTTCCGCTTGGCAACGTCTGAAGTGTTGTACAGCGGCTGAAAACGGAGCGGTATCTGGGAGCGGTTCTGCACATTCGGGTCCAGCATCTCGGGGTGTGTCATGCTCCAGCGACCGTTAAAGACAGTTGGCTTGCCGAAAATGATAAACTCTTTGCTCTCTTGAAGCGTTTTCTGCACCCATTTGATGCCTTGAAACCAAACCAGTTCGAGGGTGCCTGTGCCGTCGCTGAACTGTGCAGCGAGCCGTTGGGAGCGCTGCTGCCCCAACACCTGCACATTGGTAATGAAGCCTTTGAGTTGGATGTAGCCTCCCTCCTCTACAATGTCGCACACCCTATACACCTGCGATTTGTCGATATGGCGGTACGGATAGTAGTGAAGCAGGTCGCCGTAAGTGTCAATAGCAAATTCCGAATGGAACACCTTTGCTCGCTGGGGACCCACGCCTTTCAGGTACTCAATCGAAGTCTGCAATATGTCATATCTGTTTTCCAT
>CAVIPZ010000245.1:0-2436 GCA_963644715.1 bacterium
AGGTGCAGTTGCTCTGTAAGTCCGCTTTTGTTGAATGCGCCGATAATCAGTCCGTTCAGTCCCGATTCTACCGCTTTCAGCAGGATGCTTTGTGCGCAGATGCCCAGGTCGATATCGACCATCTTGTTTTCAGGCACAGTCGAGCAGACGATGATGAAAGCTTCTGGGGCAGTTCCCTCAAAAGGGAGATGGAGCTCGGGCAGCCCGGCTCCCATCTTGACATAGTGCTGCACAATGTCGGCACCGTTTTCTTTGGTTACCAGTTTGAAGCGCAGCACCTGTTGGTTGCGGGCTGACGGCACTTTGGTGCAAACAGCCGTCAGCCGTTTCAGTATCTCGTGGTTCACGCGCACGGAGGGGTCATAGCCTCGGCAGCTCCTGTTTTTCAGCAGCAGTATGTCAAGCGGTTGCCCTGCGGTTCTCAAGATGCGCGTCCCCTTACGGGAGCGCATCTCCTCGAATTTGCTTTCCAGATAATTGTCGGCCATCGTAGGCGTAGTGTTATGCTATTCAACAGATACAGACTTGGCGAGATTCCGCGGCTTGTCAACATCGCAGCCGCGCAGCCGTGCCACATGATAGGCCAGCAGTTGCAACGGCACGGAGGCCACCAACGGCGAGAGGCACTCTTCGGTGCGCGGCACTTCAATGCAGTAGTCTGACATGGCCTTGACCGTAGTGTCGCCTTCGGACACAATGGAGATGATGACCCCCTTGCGTGCCTTTACCTCCTGGATGTTGCTGACCAGTTTGTCGTAAGTCTCTTGAGCCGTGGCCACAAACAACACAGGCATGTTTTCGTCAACAAGGGCTATAGGTCCGTGTTTCATTTCTGCGGCGGGGTAGCCTTCGGCGTGGATGTACGAGATCTCTTTCAGTTTCAATGCGCCCTCAAGGGCCACAGGGTAGTTGATGCCGCGCCCCATATACAGGATATCGTTGCGGGTGGCCACATACTCGGCCACTTTCTGAACTTGTTCGTCGCTTTTCAGAATGGCTTCGATTTTTTCGGGGATAGACTCCAGGTCGCTGACAATCTGGTGGTAACGAGAGAGGGCAATGGTGCCTTTCTTGCGGGCCAGGCTCAATGCCATCAGCGTCAGTACGGCCACCTGCGAGGTGAACGCCTTGGTGGAGGCAACACCGATTTCAGGTCCGGCATGGGTGTAGGAGCCGGCCATCGTTTCGCGCGCTATAGTGGAGCCCACCACGTTGCAGATGCCGATGACAGTGGCGCCTCGCTTCTTGGCCAAGTCGATGGCTGCGATGGTGTCGGCCGTCTCGCCCGACTGCGATACGGCAATCAGCACATCGTCTTCGTTGAGCACGGGGTTGCGGTAGCGGAACTCGGAGGCGTATTCCACCTCAACGGGTATGCGTACAAGGTTCTCTATCAGGTATTCAGCCACCAGACCGGCATGCCACGAGGTGCCGCAAGCGGCGATGATGAAACGCCGTGCGTTCAGCATCTTGTGTTCGTATTCGATGATGCCGCCCAATGAGACCACGTCTTTGAGCAGGTTGATGCGCCCGCGCATGCTGTCGCGCACGGCTTTCGGCTGCTCGAAGATTTCTTTCAGCATGTAGGTGTCAAAACCGCCTTTCTCCATCTGCTCCAGACTCATTTCGAGTTGCTGGAAGTTGGGTCTTTTCAAGAGATGTTCTGAATCGTGGATGTTCCTGATTTCAAGTTTGCGGTTAGGGTTCACAATAGCCACGTCGCCGTCTTCGAGATAGACTACCTTTTGGGTGTATTCCACTATGGGGGTGCCGTCGGAGGCGATGAAGTACTCGTTTTTTCCTACGCCGATCAGCAGCGGGCTTCCTTTCTTCGCCACAATAAGTTCATCGGGCGCGGCGGTCGAAAGAATGGCGATGGCGTAGGTGCCTTCCACTTTCGTGAGCGCCAGCATCACGGCATCGGCCAGCGGCAGCGATTCTTGGTGCTGCACAAACTGGATGAAGTTGACCAGCACCTCGGTGTCTGTTTCGCTCTGGAACACATAGCCTACCGACTGCAGTTCTTTCTTGAGGCTCAAGTAGTTCTCGACGATGCCGTTGTGGATGAGCGCCAGTGTGCCGTCACCGGAAAGGTGCGGATGGGCGTTCTCCTCATTCGGCTCGCCGTGCGTGGCCCAGCGGGTGTGGGCGATGCCCGTATGGGCTGAAGTGTCTTTGGTGGCGCAATACTCGTCAAGTTCCGAGACTTTACCCCTTTTCTTGTAGAGTACAATTTGATTGTTCTGCTGCAATGCGACGCCGGCGCTGTCATAGCCGCGGTATTCCAGCCGTTTGAGTCCGTTGATAAGGATAGGGTAGGCATCCCTGCTGCCTGTGTAGGCTACTATTCCACACATGATTTCTGTTGTTTAGATGATTATTAGAGTGAAAAGGGCACGAAACCCTGCATATTGCGGTCAATAGGTTGTGTATGAT
>CAVIPZ010000246.1:0-2411 GCA_963644715.1 bacterium
GATATAGATTGCAAGACTGTGCCGCATCGCTAAAATTTTAAACCTACAAAAGTACAAGTATGCGCTTTGAGAAAAGGTTCAGGAAGGTTTTTTTATAAACATACTGAGGTTGAAAATACGAATGTGCGTTCGGACCATTTTCGGGTTAAGTAAACAAGATTACTTTAACGGCTCGTTGGCCAAAAATTGGGAAATTCGCTGCTCGTCAAGCCCTCGAATGTCCAAAATGTCGATGACGGTGCCGTCTTGCAGCAACAAGAATGTCGGGAACTTTCCATCTGCAATCTGTATGGCAATCCCCGGGGTGACGGTTTGGTAGCGGAATTTGTCCGCACCGGTTTCTGCCTTATATTCTTGTATGGCGGTTTCGTTGCCCCAAATGAAGAAAGTGACCCGACTGGGGTCTATATGATGCTTTTCTACAATGGAGTTCAGTTTCGCGCCTCCCGTTTTGCAATATTTGCAGCCGGCAGCCAAGTATCCGACAAGATGCCTGCCGCGGTCTATCTGAAGCGTGCTGATGGTCGAATCCTGCATAAAAGTCTCGAATGATTCTTCATTGATGCTGTTTTGTTTGCTGGAGAACAGTTTATAGACAGCGTCGGTTGGGAAAAGCACGAAAGGAACTATGAGGGCACTTGCCAAGATGGCGATGCCGACTAATCGCTTTCTTTTGAATTCAAAGTCTTTCTCGTTTCGCACAAACAGCAGCAACAGTATGGTTATGACGTTTTTGACGATGGAAACTGACGGGCGCACCTGCACTAGGTCGCCCATGCAATGACAGTTTGCGTCATTCCGGAAGAGGGCAGCATAAACAAGCAGAATCGTGAAACCGACCATCATGGCCATCGTGAGCCACCAGGCCGGCTTGTAGAAGATACGGGAGGCAATCAATGCTCCGAGCAGCAACTCGGCAGCAATCACCAACCTGGCAACCACTGCGCAAATGGAGTATCCGAAAAGGTTGAAGCTGTATATGTAGATCTCAAAGTTGTCGAGGGCGAGCAGTTTCAGCACCGCCGTTGCAATGAAGAAGAGTCCCAGCAGCAGTCGCACTATGGTTTTCACGGCCTGGGCAGTCTTGGCTTTGTTTAGTGTCAATGTCATAACAATGTTTGCTTTAAGGATTAGCAGATGCCTTTGGGTATGGCATCAATGAGTTTCCGGGTATAGTCGCACTCGGGGTGGCTGCAGAGCGTGTCGGCTTCGTTGAGCTCGACGATGCGCCCGTTTTGCATAACGGCAATACGGTCGGCCATGAATCTTACGACAGAAAGGTCGTGGGAAATGAAGATGTAGGTCAGCTTGAGTTCTTCTTTCAGTTCGTTGAGCAGGTTGAGCACTTGCGCCTGCACAGACACGTCAAGGGCAGACACAGATTCGTCACAGACAATGAAGCGGGGGTTTACCGCCAACGCACGGGCAATAGAGATGCGCTGCCGCTGTCCGCCTGAAAATTCGTGAGGATAACGGTAAAAATGAGTTTCGTCGAGATTGACGCGCCGAAGCAGTGCCACGGCTTTCTGTTTGCGTTCTTCATCGTTGCACCCGATATGATGCACCCGCATAGGCTCTATTAAAGTGTCGCCTATCGTAAGCCTTTGATTGAGAGAAGAATATGGGTCTTGCAGAATAATTTGCAAGTCTTTTCTGACGCGCCTCATCTGTGCCATCGTAAGGTCGGTGAGATTGCGGCCCAAATAAGAGATGGCTCCGGAAGTGGGCTCAATTAGACGGAGCAAACAACGCCCCAAGGTGGTTTTACCGCACCCTGACTCGCCGACAAGTCCGAGCGTCTCGCCCTCGAAGATGTCGAGGCTGATATGCTGCAAGGCATGTACATACTGTCTTTTTTCAAACAGTTTCTGTTTGCGGACGGGATAGGACTTGTTGAGGTCGCGGATGGATATGAGCGGTGTTTGGGCATATAGGTTGCGGTGGAACGTGGCGCGCTCTTCTGCCGAAACAGACACATTGTTGGCCGCTCCGGCTCCGTTGTTTTCTTTAGCCTTCATAAAGTCATCTACTGTGGGCAGTCTTTTCGGTCTTTCGGCCAAAGAGGGGCGACATGCAAGCAGCCCTTGCGTGTATGGATGCTGTGGCCGGAGAAAGATCTCCTCGATACTGTTTTTTTCTACGGTTTGCCCTTTATACAAGACGAGCACCTGATCGGCAATTTCAGCCACTACACCAAGGTCGTGCGATATGAACAGCACACTCATCCCATAGCGGTTCTGTAGTTTCCGTATCAGCGCGAGAATGTTTTTCTGCACGGTTACGTCCAAAGCTGTTGTCGGTTCGTCAGCGATGAGCAGGTCAGGATGGCAACTCATGGCCATAGCAATCATTACGCGTTGCTTTTGGCCGCCGGAGAGTTCGTGGGGATAGGAATTGAAAATCTGTTCGGG
>CAVIPZ010000247.1:0-2409 GCA_963644715.1 bacterium
CGTAATGACCAAGGGTATTCCGATGCCGCCTTTTCGGATAATAGAGCCCAAGGGGGCTCCGATAAAAAAGAAGAGCACGCAAGCCAAAGCGAGCGTAATCTTCCGCAGAAATTCAATCTGATAGGACCACAGAAAAGAGGTCCTGAAAGAGATGTCTTGATAGGAAAAGCGGAGTGAGAATGTAAACTGACGTGCCGAATTTTCGGCAAATTGCATAATGCGAGGCAATTTTTCCTTGTCAACCTTTTCAAGATCCAGCGTTTTTGCCACCGACAGCGTGTCAAAAGTGCTGTCATTGCGCACGATTGCGTTGTAAAAATAAAGGTTGTTGAAGAACACGTCTGACGCGCCTTGTGAAAGACCTTTGATCTCTTCTTTGAGCGTGTCAATCTTTCCTTTCAGTTGCTGCGACGACATCGTGGAAGAGTTGGTCTGAAAGAGGCTGGCGTCATTGTTGCCCACAGCGACAAAGTCGGACATGTCAAAACGTTTGTACTGCTTGCTGAAAGATGCCCTTGAAAGCGGGTAACGCACTCTGTTAGAGCGCGAACGTCCAACTTGAGGTGACTCGTCCCAAAAATAGCCGTCGTAGAGGGTGAACATAAGATAATGCTTGTCGGGGGTCATCTGCATCTTTCCCTCCTTGGCGTATGTCACGGTTATATTTCCCCGGTGTTTAGAGTGGTCATAGATGATAATGTCCTTAATAGTTTCGCCATCGGGCATTTTTTTGCCGATACGGATAGCATAATCGTCAAAACCGGTGTAAAAAACGCCTTCGTCAATGTTGAAAGCGGGTTTTTGTTGCTGAATATCGAAAAGCATCATCCGCAATTTGAGCGATGCCCGCGGAATCACTTCATTAGAAAACTCGTAAGCCACAATTGCGATGACAAAGGAGAGCACGGCAAGCGGCATCATCATTTGTCGGATAGAAACGCCGGCAGATTTGAGCGCGACAATCTCGTAACGCTCACCCAAGTTGCCGAAAGTCATCAGCGAAGCCAGCAGGACCGCCAGCGGGAATGCCATCGAGGAGAGGGTTAACGAGGCATAAAAAAGCAATTTGAGAAGCAGTCCCATTTCAAGCCCTTTGCCAACCAGTTCGTCAACCCATTTCCAAAGGAACTGCATCAGCAGCACAAAAAGGGCGACAAAGAAAGTAAGGACAAAGGGCCCAAAAAAGTTTTTGCAAAGGTATCGGTTTATAATCTTCACAAAAGAAATCTTTCTTTCATGAACATTAGTAATCGCCCAATGTTACAGGCAACTGTGCCAATGCGGCAGCGGCTTGTTCGTCATTCGGAGCAGAGCCATGCCATTTGTGTGTGCCTTCCATAAAGTCAACGCCCTTGCCCATTTCGGTCTTCATCACGATGGCCACGGGCTTGCCGTTATGTGCCAAGGTTTTGGCCAGAGTTAAAGTCTGGACGCACTTTTTCATATCGTTGCCGTCAACCTTGAGCACCATCCAGTCAGAATCCTCGAGTTTGCTGCGCAGACGTCCGAGATTGCAAACCTGGTCGGTACTGCCGTCAATCTGCTTGCCGTTCAAGTCGATAGTCATAATAAGATTATCGACATGTTTTGCGCCTGCAAACATAACGGCTTCCCAGATTTGCCCCTCTTGCAACTCGCCGTCGCCCGTAAGGACAAAAACAAGGTGATTATCGTTGTTGGCTTTCTTGGCAAGTGCCGCGCCTATGGCTACCGATACGCCTTGCCCTAACGAACCCGAAGCGATGCGTATGCCAGGGAGACCCTCAACTGGCGAAGGATGGCCTTGCAGCCGAGTATGTAATTTGCGGAACGTGGCCAACTCCTCGACAGGGAAATAGCCTCGACGAGCCATCACGCTGTAAAGCACAGGTGAAATGTGCCCGTTTGAGAGAAAGAACATATCTTCGCCATTCCCGTTTTGGGTGAAATTCTCAGGCTTTATGTCCATAATCTGAAAATAAAGCGCTGTAAGAAAATCGGCGCAGCCGAGCGAACCGCCGGGATGTCCGGAATTGGCTCCATGAACCATTCTTATGATGTCACGCCTGACTTGGGTGGCAATGTCTTGTAATTGTTTAGTGTCCATAATTGGTGATATTAATTGTTTAACGCTACTTCTTTTGCTATTGAATCAGCAATCTGTTGAAATTCTTCAGGGGTCAACTGCAGCCTTTCTGCCTTGAAGTTAAGGTCGCCGACACCGTTGATTGGGACGAGGTGAATGTGGTTGTGCGGAACATCAATGCCGATGACAGCCACGCCAATTCGCTTGCAAGGCAACGCCTTTTTGATACCGACAGCAACTTTTTTGGCAAATATCATCATCTTTCCGAGCAAATCGTCAGGAAGATCGAAAATATAGTCATTTTGTAATTTGGTAATAACTAACGTATGCCCTTTGGCTATGGG
>CAVIPZ010000248.1:0-2366 GCA_963644715.1 bacterium
CTACGAATAGACCAAGAAATAAATGAAGACAATATAAAGGATTCTTTTGTGGTGACAAATGGTTTTGGTCGGCCTGTAGGCGCCACTGAAGAGTCTTCTTTTTGATATTTTGTGGAGAAAAAAGAATTTACAAAATCGCGCAAACGAGTAACTTTTGTTGACCTGTTTGCTGGTGCTGGCGGCATCAGTGAAGGATTTATGCAGGCATATACCGATGACAAATATTTCGATTTCCGTTTAGCAAGTGACATCAACGAGAACTGTGAATTGACCCACCGGGCACGATATAACAATGTGCTTGGGCTTGACACGGAGTTTATTTGTCAAGATATTATGGAGGAGTCATTTCTTCCTAACCTTTTGAATAAACTCAAAGGTCAGGAGATTGAAGTTGTAACAGGTGGTCCGAGTTGCCAGTCATTTAGTCTGGCCGGTCGCAGAAAAAAACTCGACAAGCGTGATGACCTCTTTTTCCACTATCTAAAAGTGATTAAGGCTTTGCGCCCAAAATACTTTGTTATGGAAAACGTTAAGGGAATCCTGACAAAAGACGAAGGGCGCATAAAAGAACGTATACTCAGAGAAATACGTTCTATCGTTGACCCAATGGCCTTACAACAACTTCTTGATTATATTGAGGTAAATTTGCAGAAGCGTATAGCTCCTGCTTTGTACGCAGTATTGGCAATGAAGTTGCAATTGGAAGCATACGAAGACGATGCGAATACAATAGAGCAGGCCTTCTTTGACAATCTGGATGCCCAACTTCGTGAACTTACGACCAAACATCTTGCTTATAATGTGAGCAAGAGTAATGATGCAGTAAATACTATCAGACATGGTCTTATATTATTGAAAGAAAAGCACTTGCGTGAAGAAATACGCAAGAAAGTCATTCAATTAAAGACAACTGCGCATATCGACAATGACCGCTTTGTTGACAAATACAATGCAGTTGTCGAAGCCGTGTCGACCGAAGATATCTTCGACTCTATGGAGAAGGCTATCGATGATGTTGCGACTCTCGGAAATTGCAAAGAAGATGCCAATGTAATGAAGAAATCATTGGAGCTTTATGTTTCCACCTTTGACGAATGCATCGACTTCATTCGAGAAACTCTCTCAGACAACAAAAAAACGATAGAAGAGTTTGACGCCATGATGAAGAGGGTTAGACTTTACAACATAGAGAAGCCAATAGTTGTAATGTCTGCCAATTATGGTGTACCCCAAAACCGCGAACGAGTGCTGTTCATAGGTTGTCGAAATGACCAAGACCTCATTACCGAAATCCCTTCAACAGTAGCTGAGTGCGACCGTGTAAAAGTGTACGAAGCCATTTGGGACATGGACACACTTAGCAATGGTGAAACAGCGACTAAATACAAAAAGCCGAAAACCATAGCCGAGTACGAAAGTGAGAAAAAACATCGTGCTTTACAAGGAGAGCCGGACGAACGAGGTATGCTATATACCGAGTGGTCTAAAATCGGCAGATTAGGTCATCGTTTCACTTTTGATGAAGAGCCGTTCTATGTGGCAAATATGGATGAATTGGGAAAAGTATCAATGCATAAGAAAATGGAACTTTTCAACCATCAGACAAGTTTGCAAAATGAAACAGTTCGTGAGCGCCTACGCATTATTGCCAAACATGGCGATTATGATGATGCGAAGGCAGAACTGAAAGAAAAAGGGCTGGACTCCAATAAGCGGAACTACACTGTGCTTGACCCATTGGGACAAAGTCCAACAGTCTGCACTATGCCCGATGATTTCATACACTATGCAGCGTGTCGGCCTATGACAGTGCGAGAAATGGCTCGTTTACAGAGTTTCGACGATTCTTTTGTATTCCAAGGAAAACGTCAAACTGGAGGCAACAACCGCCAAAAAGAGATACCACAGTACACCTTGGTCGGTAACGCCGTTCCCCCTCTGATGGCAAGAGCTATTGCAAATACTATACTTAAACATGTAAAATAGGAAGCCTATGATACATATGAGGTCTTTCAATAAATTTGAGGAAAATAATCTGAAGTTCCTCACTCAGAAGAACATCGAGTACACTCTTGTTCAAATAACCGAAACGGGTTACAAAAAGAGTATTCTCGATGCCACTGACCCTATGCGTCAGTACTTCAAGACAGTCGGAATGCACGACTACTCTCTGCAGTTACAAGGGCAGGAGAACAAAGTCATCCAGACAACAACCATACTGGATGAAACATCTATGTATCCGACCTCAACATCTTTATATCGTCCAGAAACAAAGAAGGGTGATCCTCGTATTTGGACAAACAACTTAAAGAAGCATTGTGTTCCTAATGACATTCTTCTGATGCTTTACTACAAAGAGAAATTAT
>CAVIPZ010000249.1:0-2361 GCA_963644715.1 bacterium
CATGTATCCTGTTCTCAAATCCGCAGGTGCGCGGCAGCTGGTCGTTCATTTCAGCGATCACCACTTTCGCTTTCAGGGCTGCGGGGCGCGCATAGTCGCAAGAGACGCCGAAGCTGCAGTAGCCCTCGCTGTCGGGGGGCGTCACCGTGACGACAGCAACATCCACCGGGAACGTTTCGCCAAGCAGTTTCGGAACCTCGTGGAAAAAGCAAGGGAAGAACTCGGCAGCCCCGTCCACGATGGCCTGGCGCGAATTGGCACCGGCAAAGTTGGTGATATGTCTGAAATGGCCATAGCACTCGGGCTTCATATAGTCGCCGTCACCCAAAGCCAGCATGTGGTAAATTTTCACATCGTTGTAATCTTCTCGGTGTTCGGCAAGGGTTTTCGCCACATGCAGCGGGATGCCTGCCGTTTCCGAAAAAACGACAAAGTCGCCGTCCTTGATTGCCTTGATGGCAGTCTCGGCCGAGGTGACTTTGTCTTTATAAGTTTCTTTCCAATCCATATAAATAATGTTTTAAATGCATTTGAGGAAAGCGGCGTCGGGCTTTACTTGTTCTGTGACTCGTCGATATGGGCGATCACTTTGGCCAAAGCCTTCTTGCCTTCGATATTTCCTTGTCTGGAAATCATGATGCGCTGAGCTTGGGGAGAGCCTGCGCCGTGCATTGACTCTGTCCTATATCCGACGGCGGCGGTGCCGAGGGTCAGGTTCTCGATGAGGCGTAGGATGCGCATACGGTTCTCGGTTGACACATTGTTGACACCCTTGAAGTATTTCTCCACATACTTTTTGGTTTCTTCGCCGCGGAGGTCATACTGCGACGGCATCGTCACCATAAGGCCGCCAGCGATGTCTTCGGCGAGACGGGCGATTTCGTAAGGCATACGCGTCACATTCTGCTTGCAGACATTGGCGAGCAGCAGGTTGATCTGGTAGTTGCCGGCAGGCATCTTCACGCCCTCGGCAGAACAAGCGATGCCGCAAGCGTACAGCGTCTCGTTCAGGTGGGTCATCTCGATGAGTTTGTCCTTGATGTGGCTTGCTTTCTGCACGCCGTTGTATTCTGCGGCAAGCGCTGCGGCGCCGATGAGCACGTCGCCGACGCCGACCTTGCAGCCGCCGTACGACTGGCGGTGATAGCCTGCGAAACGCTCCACCATCATACCGGCAAAGTCATATTCTTCGCAAAGGAACACTCTGTTCCAAGGCACAAACACGTTGTCGAAAACGACAAGAGCCTCGTGGCCGCCGAATTGCGAGTTGCCGAGGTCAATGTCAACATTGGGTTCCATCTTACGGGTGTCGCACGACTGGCGACCGTAAATCATGAGCACGCCCTCTGCGTCAGACGGGACGGCGAAAGAGACTGCATATTTCTTGTCCTCTTCACGCATGGCCACGGTAGGCATAATCAGATGCTCGTGAGAGTTGACTGCACCGGTCTGGTGAGCCTTTGCGCCGCGCACGATGATGCCGTCTTCACGTTTCTCAACGATGTGGAGGTACATGTCCGGGTCAGCTTGCTGCGACGGAGAAAGCGAACGGTCACCCTTGGGGTCTGTCATGGCGCCGTCAACGGTAAGGTCGTTGTCCTGAACGTATTTCAGGTATTCGACAAAACGGGCATGGTATTCAGTGCCGTATTTCTTGTCGATCTCGTATGTGGTGGAGTAGATGGCATTGAAAGCGTCCATGCCGACACAACGCTGGAAACAAGCGGCAGTCTTCTGACCGACCAGACGCTGCATTTTCACTTTCTTGACCAGATCGTCTGTGCTGCCGTGGAGGTGGCAGAAACGGTTGACTGTCTTGCCGGTAAGGGTTGACGTGGCCGTCATCAGATCCTTGTATTCCTCTTTTTCGGCAAGTTCGTAGGTCATGGCAACAGAGTTCAGTGACGGACGAATCATCGGGTGGTCAACAGGATTGTCAATTCTCTTTCCCATCAGGTAAACCTTCAGGTTCAATTTTCTCAAACTTTCGATGTACTCATTTTTGGTCATCATAGCATTTAGATATTTTTAGTTTAACAATAAATCGATAAAGCGTTTATTGCTGTTTGACAATTGTTTCGAAAGTTATAGAGCATCTGTGATCACTCTGCCTCTCTTTTATGGCAGCCTCCCGCAATGCCTTTTCTCTCGACAGCATTGTCGTTGCCTGTTAAAGCATATTTGATAGTCTTTTCCGGCATTTGTCGCCGGAAGTGGAATTCAAAATTCCCGACCAGCCCGCAAATTGCACTGAAGTGCCCTTATCTTTCGTATTATGAACACTTTAACGGCAGCAATAAACAAAGAACCTTAACGCGGCAAAAATACATTTTTTCAATATCGATAAACACTATAACGATA
>CAVIPZ010000250.1:0-2346 GCA_963644715.1 bacterium
AATTATCCCCTTTTCATCTATGTCAGTGTTTCCAACTCATCGTCATCGTCGATGGCATTGACGGCCTCATCGTCAGGGGTGGCGGCAAAAGAAAGGAACAGTCTCAGAGCAGCCAAAGAGAGCCGAGGCTTTCCAGATAGGGGTCGTATCCTGTTTCGGAGTCAAGCAATAGCCGGGCGGTGCCGGTGAGCAGGTCGTTCCGGGTCATTTCGAAGGCTTTCATCCAATACCGGATAGAGGCTACCATGTTTTTGCCCACGCCGAGACGCACTACGGCATCCGGGGCGTTGAAGTTGTATCCGTTTTTGATGAAATCGTAACCTTTCTTCAGCCATAACGATTTGCAGGCGAAAGACTCGTGCCCTGAGAAAGTGTATTTTGCGGTCGGTTGCATGCCTTGAGGCGGTCGTTCGGTTCTGTTCCGGATACACTTCCCTTCTTTCCGGGGGTTCGTTTTTCGTTTTCGCAAGTACAGAATGAAAAAAGCGTGGGAAATCTTGCCTGTTGCCCATCTGTCTGCTCGGGGCCTTAGCATTGCCCAAATCGTCAAGACGGACAACGCAAAAGCCCACGCGTGGCATATATCAATCCTGCGCTCCTGGCAGTCGCGGCACCCGCAGACGGCGGGGCAGCGACAAGCCGCGGCAGGAAACGACATACCTACCGTGAACATTCATCGTTGTCTTGTCCTTTGACGATTTTTTCGATAGTTGCTAAGTTTCGAGCAGCCAAAGACAAGCGTCAGATAAACGCTCAATTCAAAAAGTAGCATCAGCAAGTTTGGCCCTTTCGGGCTTCCGCTTGAAGATGCGC
Source organism: bacterium (assembly GCA_963644715.1). Classification (GTDB taxonomy): domain Bacteria; phylum Bacteroidota; class Bacteroidia; order Bacteroidales; family WCHB1-69; genus F23-D06. Next base: position 814 of record CAVIPZ010000250.1, read on the forward strand.
GCAAAGATAAGATTTTTTTGTTGTTGGTTGTTAATGTGGTGTCAGATTCCCGCAAGTGCCGTCAAACCTGCTTCTTGCCGCAATGCCAGATGCTTCATATGTCTTCCAACGACAGCCCTGCATACTGAACTTCCCGGCCTTTGTGATGGCCGGCAATTGTGGCGGGCTTGGCAATCAGGATGTCTCTGTTGATTCTCGATATTCGGACAATGAGCAGAGCATGCATAGTTTGTGCAGTAGGGCATTATGTTTTGAATTTCATTCTGATAGAATCACCCAAAGAAACCATAATTACAACGTGTGACGCTACGAACAGATTGATCGAATGGTGATAAATTAATGATTTTAACGTGCTGGTGTACAATATTTTATAGTTTAAAACATCGAAAAGAACGTAATTTTAACAAATAACATTATATTTGCCGCATCGATTTCTATGTATTTTGTCTGATGGACTTCACAAAGTTCAGAGAGTCGGTCTATCTGTCGGCAGACAGGTGTGAAAAGGTTAAAAGTAGAAGTCGCCAATGGCTACCAACAATATGAATATAATTGAACTGTACGATAAACTGAAAGGTAGCTACAAGAGTTACCTTGAAAGTTTTGTTACCATAAAAGACGACCGCATAAATGAAAAGGTAAGCGAGTCTATCCGCTCGGAAAAGTTGTGGCCGAAAGCACTTATCCAGTTCAATCCTAACTTTGAGAAAGGTATCGGAGTGAAAGAGATGATTGCACAAGGTCTTCCTATCCATTCCGACTTGGAGAAATTCTTTGCCACATCTTTCTATAAGCACCAGCAGGAGGCTATCGAGTCGGGATGCCAAGACCAGGAATTCATTGTCACTTCCGGAACGGGTTCCGGCAAGTCGCGTACGTTTATGGCCACCATCTTCAATTATATCCTCCAGAACGAGACTGCTTGCAAGGACAAAACGGTTGCCATTATCGTTTATCCTATGAATGCGCTCATCAACTCCCAAGCAGAGGAGTTGGCAAGATACAAAGCTGCATTCGAGGATAAGGCTGGCAGACCATGCCCTTTCACTTTTGGCAAATATACCGGTCAGGAGGACGACGAGGCGCGCACCAAGATGCAGCAGACTCCGCCAAACATCATCCTTACCAACTATTTGATGCTCGAACTCCTCATGACCCGTGCCGGCAGCGAGGAGTCCCTACGCAAATGTTTCCTTGCAAACCTGCATTTCCTTGTCTTCGACGAGCTGCATACTTATCGCGGCATGCAGGGAAGCGATGTATCGTTCCTCATCCGCCGCATCAAGTCGTTGGCTGCTGGAAATGTTCTCTGCTTCGGCACGTCCGCCACAATGGTTGCTGACGACAGCATGACCTATGCCCAGCAACGTGAGAAGGTGGCAGAAGTGGCCTCCTGCATATTTGGCAGCACCTACACGAAGGAACAGGTGATAGACGAAACCCTTGCCATTGGATTGAATGAAGATGAACCTTCTGAAGGAGAACTGCGCAAATGCATCGGTGATGCTGTGCCTGACACTACCGACATTGAGG
>CAVIPZ010000251.1:0-2342 GCA_963644715.1 bacterium
GTTGGTGGAGTGTCAGTGGTTGTTGAGGTTTTTCACGATAGACGGGTCGGTCTTCTTAGATCCCCAAATCTTTCGGGAGATTTTCAGAGCCTCTTGCATATTGAGCATGTCGCATTGCTCCATAGATCGTTGTACAAATATGCACTGCGAGATGTCGGCTTTGCCGTTGGCTACGGCTTCAGACAGCGTTTTGCAGGTCTGGTAGCCGCAAAGACGGCAGTCAACCTGTGGAAGGTTCTGGTTTATTTCAAAGGCCCGCTTCATTTTCTGCATCGCGATGGCCATGTTGTCGTCCATCTTGTCCATAGAGCGGGGTTCAATGCTACCTACTACAGAACGGTGTTCAGACAGGAAACTGAAATAGTTGAGCAGGTCATTGTCTTCGCTATCGACCTCTTCGGAGCATTTCTGTAAGCGTTTGCGCTGCCGTTCGGCCACCAGAAAGCGGTTGTCGGCGCACAGAATGCCGCCCGCGCAGCTCTCGTCGCAGGCCCTCAGTTCCAGAAAGTCGATGTCCTGGATGTCTTCGTCTTCCAACTTCTCCAGAAAGTCGGAAACGTTGTGAACCTCGTCGATGGCAAGGTTGCGCCCCTGCTTGAGCAGTGCCACCTCGCCGCCTGTGAGCGTAAAGCGGATGCTGTCTTTCGACAGGCGATGGAAGCGTGCCCGGTCGCCGCAGATTTTGTATTCGCCCGACTTGATGACCCGCATCACCTTGTTGAACAGGTAGTTCATGTTTACGATACCATCCACTTGCGATTTCTCCTCCCCGACAGGGCTTTTGATGGCGGCGATTTTGGCGGCGCAGGGGGCCACGTAAAAGATGCCGATATCCTCGTAAGGAATCTCTTGTTCGGTCAAGCTTTTCTTAATGTAGAGGGCGGTAAGGTCGAGGGGGGGCTTTTCCAGGTAAAGATTGGGAATCAGCACCGGGAACTTGACCTGTATCAGGCGTACAATTGCGGGACAGAATGTGGAGATGATGGGCTTGAATCCGTTGTTCTCCTCCACGCTACGCCGCATATGCATCTTGATGAAATCTACGCTTTTTTCTACTTCATATACATGCTTGAACCCGATGTGGTAGAGGGCTGAAAGGATGGTCTGCTCCTTGAATTTGTCGTCAAACTGCGACAGAAACAGCGTGGGCAGGAGCAGCACCGGGCATTTGTAGTTGTAAACGGTTTTGAAATCGTCTTGTTCTATGTAGATGGCATTGACAGGGCAGGCCAGATAGCACCTGCCGCAGTCGATGCAGCGGTTAGGGTCGAGCACAGGGTGGCCGTCTTCGACATGGATGGCGCCGGTAGGGCACACGCCCGTGCAGTGGGCGCACCCGATGCACAGGTCGTATTTGAAATTCAAAGCATGGTGGAAATCCTGACTCTCGTTCATAGCGGCTAATGGTTGAAGTAGTTGACAAATTCGATAGTTGTGCCTTTCCCCACTTCCGTCCTGATGTCCAGCTTGTCGGAGTTGTTCTTGATATTGGGCAGTCCCATGCCGGCGCCGAAGCCCATCTCGCGCACCTTGGCCGAAGCGGTGGAGTTGCCCTCTTGCATGGCCCAGTCGATGTTAGGGATGCCGGGGCCCTCGTCGGCAAGCACAATGTGTATTTTGTCTTCTTCCAGATCCACATCGATGTCACCGCGGTAGGCATGTGCCACAATGTTGACCTCGGCCTCGTAGAGAGCCACGACGGTACGTTTTACAATGTCGGGGCTTACCCCTAATTTCTTCATCATGCGCTTTACGGAACTGGATGCGGATCCCGCATTCGTAAAGTCACCTCCTTCAACGTGAAATCTGAAATCCATAGTGTTTGAGTCTGTTGATGGTTAATAGATGGGATTGATGCCGGCTTCATAGAGAATTCCGGACGTTTTGTAAAGGGAGTACCTGGTCTGTACAATGATCATATCGTTCTCTTCGGCGATTTCGAGCATCTCGTCGGTCACGGCCTTGCCTCTGACAATGAGGAGCATCTGGATGTCTGACATTTCGCAAGTGCGGATGGCCTGTAGGTTTGAGAGCCCGGTCATCAGCATCAGGTTGTTAACGTCTTTCAGCGTCAGCACATCGCTCATCAGGTCTGAAGCGAAGATGAAGTCCACTTGCCGGTCTTTGAACTCGGAGCCGCAGATGATTGTTCCTTGTACCAATGTTGCTACTTCTTCAACGGTCATGATTTGTTGGTAGGATTAATGTGTTTTGTTTGAACGATTGATTGTTTTTTTACAGGCAGCAAAGATAAGACTTTTCATCGAGAACACAAAATTTAGTTTCTATAATGCGGCAGCCCCAAAACGCAGGGGAGGCTGCTGTGTCCGGACACAGCAGCC
>CAVIPZ010000252.1:0-2308 GCA_963644715.1 bacterium
ATTTTATGATGATTGAATAATCAATGCGATTATATATTGTTTTCTGATTGTTGATGTGGAACAGCGTGGTTTTTATCAACAAAATTTTGTCGATAAAAACCACGCTGGAATCGCTTAATGGTCAAATGACAGAATGGCGATCCGTCAAAACAGAATCATCTCTTGTAAGTCAGCAGGCTATGCCTCCAGTTTGCGTTTGCGTATGTGATAGGCCGATACGCCGATGAGGGTAAGGCAGAAAATGCCTAAGCAGGTAAGTGCGATGGTATTGCCGCGGCGGATGCTGTCAGGTGCGAACACCATGGCAAGCGTGTGCGAGCCTGCGGGAATGACCGCAGCACGGAGCATATAGTTGACCCGCGCGATGGGCAGTTCGGCGTCTAACTTGCCGTTGTCATCGGTGAGATACAGTTTCCATCCGTAAGGATAAAATATTTCGGAGAATACGGCGATGCGGTCGCTGCTGTTGCGGGCAGTGTAGTCGATGCGGTTAGGAGCGTAGTGCTTTACCGATATGGTGTCGCCAGTTGCCGGCTCTGTGTTTGCCAAGCCGCTTTTGAGTTGAGAGGCAAAGGTTTTGTCTGCCACGGCGGTGGTGTGCAGGTTAATAGAGTCGAGCGCGTTGATTTCATCATTGGCGTTGTCGGTGACGTGCAGGTTGTTCACAAACCAGCAGTTGCCCATAGCGTAGGGGTTCTGTACCGGAACCTGCTGCCCGTTTTGGAGCGGCACGATGGCATATTTCATGTTCAGCATATTGAGCACGGGGAAGATGCTGTCGCCGTTGCATGGGGTTTGAAATCCGCCCGTAAGTGCAATGGTTTGCATCAGCGGATTCATCTCCGGCGCGATGTGAACGTCGATGAGGTCTTGGTAGCGGCGCAGTTTGGCTGCAGAATAGCCTCCGATAGATTTGAGGTAGTAACTGGTGCGTGCTTCGTTGAAGGTGCTCGTTGAAAGGTTGAGCACGCGGAAGTAAGTAGGGTCTTTAAGCAACTCTTCTTCGTAAGGCAGTTTCTTGAATGTCTTGTTCCTGTCTTTTTTTGCGATGAAATTGCTGTCGTTCAAGAAACGTTTGTCAACAGGCCACATGTCTGCCACTATGAAGACGGTCAGAAGCAGCCCGAAGCAGAGGTTGAGGTTCTTGCTTGGTTTGAAATAGGAGCGGTAAGCGAAACCGAACACCAGCAGGAAACCAAGAGCCACGAAGATGAACGAGCGCCAAGCGTCAGCCTTGATCATGGCCGTGCGTTGTCCGAGAATGGCATCGTAGATCTGTTGTCCAACTTGGTCTTTCCATTGTGCATCGTAAGTGGAGGCCACGTTGATGCTTCCGCTGAACAGTGCCGTGAACAAGCAAACCGCTGCCGTGACGCCGCCGGCAATGAAGAGGCTGTTGCGGAGACGCTGCCACGAGAGCGTGCCGTCGGTGATGCGTTTGATGGCAAGGAAGCCGAGCAGCGGCATGGTGATTTCTGCCACGATGAGGATGCTTTCTACGGCGCGGAATTTGCTGTACATAGGAAAATAGTTGAAGAACAGTTCCGTGAACGGCATAAAGTGACGTCCCCAAGCAAGGAATATGGAGAAGAGCGTGGCGGCAAGAAGCGCCCATTTGTAGGGACCGTCAACAATGAGCAACCCTAACAGGAAAAGGAAGCATACAATGGCTCCCATATAGACGGGACCGCTGGTGAATGCCTTTTCGCCACGGTAGGTTGGTGCGCCTTGGCAGAACTGCCGTGCCTGACGTGACGGGACCCCCATCTTTTTGAGGTCTTGTTCAAGTTGCGAACTTTCACCGAGATTGTAGCCGCTGGCGCCACCCATGTAGTTAGGGATGAGGAATGTCATTGTCTCGTCGATGCCATAGCTCCAGGCAGTGGCATAATCAAGGTCAAGGCCTTTGGTCTTGTTAGTCTCGTCGGTTGTCTTCACGAGGTCGGAATGCCCGCCGCGCATAGTTTCGGAGGCATATTCCTGGTTTGCGAACATGTTGGCGCAACCCATGCCGACGCCGATGGCTATGGAGACGGCAAATACAGCCGTGGCAATGCCGAAGTGCTTCCAGGCCTTGTCTTGCCACGCAATGGCCAATTCGGCAAACCAGAGCACGCCGATGAGCATGCAGATGTAATAGCCCATCTGTGGATGCAAGAACAGCCCGAAGAGCGTGAAAAACATCACGAGAATGGCTCCCCACCCGTATTGTTTCCGGTAGATGAGGAGGAATCCCACAATCACTAATGTCATCCAGGTGATAGATATGGTTTTGGTGATGTGGCTGGCCGAAACGATGATGAAGAAG
>CAVIPZ010000253.1:0-2307 GCA_963644715.1 bacterium
TATGGAATTTATCTACAGTTATGGCACAAGATATAAAATTGCAAAAACCTGAAACTGGGGGTGGTGCCCCTTTGTATGAGACGTTGAAAAACCGTCAGACGAACCGTACATTTTCAGACAAGATGTTGTCGGATCAGGACCTTTCCAATCTGCTTTGGTGTGCCAATGGCATCAATCGTGAAGAGAACGGTAAACGTACGGCTCCGTCGGCACGCAATGCGCAGGAAATAGACGTTTATGTTTGCATGAAAGGGGGCGTTTACCTGTATGAGCCCAAAGAAAATGTGTTGAAGCAGGTTTCTGGAGACGACTTGCGTCCGGTTGTTTCACAGCGTGGTGCAGATATGGTTATGTCGGCGCCGCTCACGTTGCTGTTTGTGGCCAATTATGAGAAAATGGAAGGCTTTGACGATGCCGGAAAAGAGTTCTACGGCGCTACCGATGCCGGCTACGTCAGCCAGAACGTTTATCTTTTCTGCGCAGCCAACAATATGAATACCGTGGTGATGGGCTCAATTGACCGCCCCGTGATAGCCAAAAAGCTCAATTTGAAAGGAAAGGCAGTCTTGGCACAGCCTGTCGGCTATGCGGACAGATAACCTTTTTAGGAAACTGTTGCTTGGGGGCGCGTTCTTTGCAGCGGGCATTGCCGCAGGTATGGCACAGCAGCCTGCCGCACGATACGGCAGCCGCTACCGGACGGTGTGCCTCGACTCGACGTTTGACCGCAATGTAGATGCCAAACTCGCCCGCTATGTAGCGGTTCGGAAGGGCAGGCTCGACAAGAAAATGAACGTCAAAATAGGACGTTCCGATGAGGCTATGTTCTCGTCTGCACCGCAGAGCAGCCTATCCAACTTTTTGACCGACCTGTTGCTGGCAAAATCGTCTGACTATGCAGACGGCCGGAAATGCGATGTGGCGATACTCAACTTCGGCGGCATACGTTCCTGTTTCCCGAAAGGCGACATTACGGTCGGGGATGTTTACAAGGTTTCCCCTTTCGACAACTATATCGTGACTGTCACCCTTAGGGGAAGCGAACTGCAGCGCGTTGTTGACCGTTTCAGGTTCAGCCAGATGAGTGCGGCCTATTCGGGTATGGAAATACAATTCCGTGACAATATGCCTGAAAAGGCGCTTGTGGGCGGCATTCCCATTGCGCCCGACAGTCTCTATGAACTCGTCACGCTGAACTTCATCTCCGAGGGCGGCGACGGCATCTTGTCAGGCATAAAGTACGAGAATGTCAGATGCACATCAGTGATTTTCCGCGATTTCATCATAACAGAACTGCGGAACATGACGCGCAAAGGACTTTCCGTTTCCGGTCGGGAGGACGCGCGTGCGGAAGCCGTGTCACAAACGGCAGGGCTACCGCACGAACGAGCCAACTGACTGCGTCAGGGGCGTTTTGCATTGACGGCTGAAACATTTTTTCCGGAATTTGCATTTCAGCACTGTTTTCAGCCGTTTTTTTTGTGCTCATTTTTATGTCAACCTATTTTAGGATAAGGCAATTATTGATCAACAACCTTTATGTTGAAATAATGTTTTCTCCTGATCAGTTGCCAAAAGAACGCGATTACAGGAATGCCGAATATGCCACATAACCAAACATAAAGGGGGACAGTTTGGAAATGAAACAGCATCGAAAAAACAGCGATGAAATCCCAAACAACAGCAACAATAAGCAGTCGTGTGTCTGCGGGTTCATATTCTAATATTGTATTGTCTTTAGAAATGCGACATTCCTTTGAACTGGAGAAAAAGGAATGATATCTCATTGTCAGATCAAATTTTTCAGACTCTATCGTAAATGTCAATGTAGAAAAACGGCCAACAGTCCCAACATAGTCGCCATCAACATAAACATCGTATGGACCTTGGGGAATAAAACCAATCCTTTTCTGTCTAAGTATTACTTTGTTCGTCGTCATATCAAGCTGGTTGTAGTGTATCACAATCCACGCACTCTCGTGCAACTGCATAAGAAAACAATGCGCCCGTAAGAGCCCCGCCTATACCTCCAAATATGGTTCCAATTGCTCCACCCAACCCATCACATATCGCTTGCCATTCATTGCAGGTCAGCCCATTTGGTGGACAACTGCCTGCAACTTCAGAGATCATTTTGTGCTCTTCCCAAAATTCCAAAGATGCAGCTCCAATTGCATCCATACAAGCCACAGCATAACTGTCTAATGTGTTGTATTCTGTTTTGAGCATTTTTTCCCACTGCTCACTTGCTTTTCCTATGCCATCTTCACCCTCTAATATGTATTTGTGAAACAAACACATATCTTC
>CAVIPZ010000254.1:0-2293 GCA_963644715.1 bacterium
CTTGCAGACCGCCAACGGCTGCGACTCCACAGTGACCCTGCACCTCTCCGTCAACCAACCGACTGACACCACAATTTACGAAACGGCTTGCATGTCGTACCAATGGCAGGACGAAACGCTTTCGCAGAGCGGCATCTATACCCGAACCCTCACCGCACAGAACGGATGCGACAGTGTGATTACCCTCGACCTCACCATCACACAACCCACAGACACCATCATTTACGAAAGGGCTTGTGAAAGTTACACTTGGTATGGCATCATACTTACCGAATCCGGCAAGTACACCCAAACCTACACGTCGGTAACCGGTTGCGACAGCAGCGTGACCCTGCACCTTACCATTCTGCCCAACTATACCGTATTTGACACGTTGAGGCTGCGGATGGCAGATCTGCCCTACTACTTTGCGGCGGCAGACACCACAATAGTGACTGCACCTACCGTTTTCTCTTACACGCGCGAAACCGTTGACGGCTGCGACAGCACCATCATTATGACTGTTTTCGTCACTGATGTCAACATTCCTACATTCGACGAATTCGGACTCAGCATCTACCCCAACCCGACAACTGACCGCATATTCGTAGAGGGGGACAACATCGAACGTATCAGTCTGTTCAACATCACGGGGCAGTTGATCGGAAGCCTACCGACATCATCTGAACGCACCGAAATGGTTCTGAACGACCTTGCCGAAGGCATCTACCTCATCAAGATTCGCTTCACTGACCGCCACGAGACGACCAAGAAAATCGTTGTCAGAAAAGGCGAGCAGTAAATTGACCGGCTAAAGCCAAGGTCTCATCGAGCCTTTGGCCGCAAGAAAATGCTCTTGTGAGTCATGCGGGGGATGTGCATCACAGATTGCACTACCCCTGCATCAGTTTAAGGATATTGGGCAACGTGTCAGGTTTGCCTTCTCGCTGCTGCGCTTCAATCATCCTTTTGCGAAAATCAGTGTCATTGCACAACCTTACGGCCACAACAACTTGCTGCTCAACATCCTCTGTGCTATAAGAAAGATTGTGGTAATGGAAAAATTCAGCATTGCGTGTTTCGCACCCCGGGATAGGTGCTGTATGCACAATCGGTATCTGCTTGATTACAGCCTCGGTACTGGATATTCCGCCGGGTTTGGTAAACAACACATCGCAAGCATCCATCAGTTCCGGAATTTTGTCAGTGAATCCGATGGGGAAAACATTCGGTTGTCCAGCAAATTCCGTTTCCATCTGCCCTTGCAGTTCTGCATTTCGACCGCAGACAACAGCTACCTTGTCATACTCATCTGTTTTGGCAAGCAGTTTCTCAACAATGGACGTGACATTGCCGAACCCCATGCTTCCTGACATAATAAGAAACCAATTTGAAGTCATATCCTCATTCTCTATCGTCCAATTGAACTCCCGCGCCACCAAAAGGCGGGCTTCCGGCTTCTCCATTTTGGTCAAGAAACGCATATCCACGGGAATGCCCAGCGGATAAATTTTCTGCCGCGGCACGCCTTTCATCACAAATTCCTCAACCAGGTGCTCGTGGGGAATCACAAAACAGTCGGGTTCTATCTCATCGAGAAAAGGGATACAGGTATAATCGGTCATCACAAAAAGCGACTTGCAAGACAGTTTTCCGTTCCTTTTCAGGGCCGTCATGGCCTCAGCAGGGAAAATATGAACACACACCACAGTGTCAAAGCCTTTTTTCTGGATATACTCAAGCAAGTTTCCGCTATAAAGTTTGTTGGCCAGATAAACCACAGACTTGACATTGATAGTGTCGCTCACCATCTCGCCGGTTTTGTAGATACGCTTGAACACTTCGGGCGTTTCGGTGCTCTTAAGATAGAGGTTGGACACCATCTTTGATATGTCTTCAGATGCCAACGAAAGCGCGTCCTTGATTTCGCATTCGATGCCTTTAGCATTAAGATACCCAAACATGGCTTTGGCGGCTGAATTATGTCCCTCGCCAGTGTTACATGTCAACAACAATACTTTCATTTCGGTCAATTTTTTGTTCAGAAACGCATAATAGAACGGCAAAAATACAGTTTATCTATTTTCCTTGGCCATTGTATGGAAAAATTAACATAAGGGACAATGCCCGTGCCTTGCCAGATTTGAGACCATTTTTGACCATTTTACTAAAAAAGGCTTCAGGTCGATGTTGTTTTGCCACAAAAAAATGGCCTGCAACAGCTGTTTTTACAATTCAGAAAAAATATCTCCCACAACTGTTGGGCGAAACGAAAAAAGTGTATTTTTGCAGCCGTCTAAAGAGACCCTCAATA
>CAVIPZ010000255.1:0-2268 GCA_963644715.1 bacterium
CAGCAAGGCCTTTTTTGCACCATTTTGTTTCCAACCTTGCAACTCTTTGAATATCTTTCTTTTAAACATAAAAATGCAACTTCTTCCCAAGTTTTATCATTATTGCGCGCAACTTTTTCCAATGATTGGATTTTTATCTTTTGCAGAGAACCACGGCTGCCGCACGAAACAGAATTTAGAACTTAGGATGTAGATGCGTTACGCATATTGCCCTTCCTCATTCCTAATTCCTCATTCAATAATTGTTACGTCAGCCCTGGCATTGTGCGCCAGACGAAAAACTGCAGTTTGCAATCCATTACTTGTCAGACTTGAACAGCCATTTGGCGAGGCCGTAGAGGTAACGGCTAAAGCCCGGGCGGTAGGCCAACAGCCGGTCGAACCAGCCGAGGCGTTTGCCCACGGCGCGCACCACCGCGCCCACATAGACCATAGCGAAAAGCGTGCCCACGCCAACAATGCACCACTGCCAAGCCCCGAAAAAGACATAGCAGAGAATCACGGCCAAAACCACAAGGGCAATGTCAACGCAGATTTTCACTTTCGGAAACTCCTTTCCCGTAACGATGCTGACAGCCACGGGAAAACCCTCGCCGGGCATCGTGACGGAGCCGCAGCGCACCTCCAGCGCGATGCCTGTGCCCAAAATGGTACAACCTGCCACCTGCGCAATGATTTTGGTCAGCAGTTGTGACGGCACCAGCCATTGCGTGAGCAACATATTCACATCAATGAGCGAACCGAACACAAAGCCCACCAGCAGTTGCAACAGCTGCACAGGTTCAAACCTGCGCCGCAGTACAACAATCTGCCCTACTACCAGCAAAGCGTTCATGATGTAAGTGTATTGCCCGATGGTGAGGGCCGGGATGTGAGGGTGTTGTTTGCCGGCCATCTCAAACACGTATGGAATTGTGGATATCACACTGGAACCAAGACCGCTGCGCACGCACACGGCCACGCCTGACGTCATCACAAAGAGAGAAATCAGCAGCAGGAAATGCTGCCAAAGGAAAGAACCGAATTTTGCTTTTTTCATAAACGGCGGCAAAGATACGGCTTTAATGGGAATTGTGGAAATGTGGAATTCAAGCGAACCAAAATGTATGATACAGCAATAATTCAGCATCCCAAGCGTTACATCCTCTTTGAAAAAAACGATTGAATATGGAATCCATTAAAAGCATATACCGCATTGGTCATGGCCCTTCGAGCAGCCATACTATGGGGCCTCACCTTGCGGCGGAGCAGTTCCGGCAGCGCACCCTGTCGGCGCAACGTTACAGGGTAACCCTTTTCGGAAGCCTCGCCGCCACCGGCAAGGGGCATCTCACCGACAAAACCATCGCCGAAGCGCTCGCTCCCATGCCCGTAGAATTTGTCTGGAAGCCCGAAATCGTACACAAGTTCCACACCAACGCCATGTTTTATGAGGCTTTCGGAGCAGACGGCAGCCTGCTGGACTCGTGGACCGTTTATAGCATCGGCGGCGGCGCGCTCTCTGACGGGCACACCAAGCAGTCGACAAACGATGTCTATGAGCATCAGACCATTGCCGAAATATTGAATTACATCGAGAAAGAGGGCATGACATTCTGGGAGTATGCCGAAAAGCATGAAGACCCGGACCTTTGGGACTATCTGCAGGAGCGTTGGAGCGTCATGCAGGCAACCATAGAACGTGGTCTGCAAGACGACCGTGCCATTCCCGGCGGGCTTCATCTGCAGCGCAAAGCCCCCTCGTACTATGTGAAAGCACGCAGTTACAAGCCCTCGCTGCAGGGCCGTTGTCTGGTGTCAGCTTACGCGCTTGCCACCGCCGAAGAGAACGCATCGGGCGGCGTTATTGTGACAGCGCCCACATGCGGCTCGTCAGGTGTGTTGCCCGCCGTGCTCTACCATCTGAAACATAACCACGACTTTTCCGACAAAGCCATCCTCAAGGCTATGGCTACCGCAGCCCTGTTCGGCAACGTCATCAAGACCAACGCTTCCATTTCGGGTGCCGAGGTGGGTTGTCAGGGCGAGATAGGTTCTGCTTGTTCTATGGCTTCCGCTGCTGCAAGCCAGCTCTTCGGGGGAACGCCGCGCCAGATTGAATACGCCGCCGAAATGGGACTCGAGCATCATCTCGGGCTCACCTGCGACCCTGTGTGCGGACTGGTGCAGATACCCTGCATCGAACGCAACTCCTTTGCTGCACTCCGCGCCCTTGACGCCAACCTGTTCTCGATGCTTTCGGACGGCAAGCACGTCATCAGTTTCGAC
>CAVIPZ010000256.1:0-2256 GCA_963644715.1 bacterium
TTGCGCCAAAATGCTCAAAATGCTCGAGCCTGACGGCATATGGCATTCCTACAACATCGGATCCGGCGTGCTCACCTCCTCGGCCGTCGGCGTCATCGCCGAGAACATAATCGTTGACTCCAGAGGGTACAAGTGGGTGACATTCCCGCGCGACGACAGTTTCAACAAATACAGGCTTGTCGCGTTTTACGAAAGCGGCACTTACGACAACACAGGCGACGACAAGTTTGCGCGCGTAGATATGAACGCTGCCGCGAGGGTCAACTCGTCAACCGTAGGCTGCATTGCCGAAGACCTTGAGGGCGAAATCTGGATCGGCACCGACAAAGGCGTCAAAGTCATCTATTACCCGTCCAACATCTTCAGCGGCACCGCACGCCCCAACAACATCTTGCTGGAGCAAGACGGCTACGTTTCCATCCTGCTTGAAAACGAAACCGTCACTGCCATAGCCGTTGACGGGGCAAACCGCAAATGGATCGGCACCCGCAAAGCCGGCGTCTTTCTGATGAGCGAAGACGGACAGAAGCAACTGCTGCACTTCACCGCCGAAGACAACCCGCTGTTTTCAAACCAGATAAACTGCATCGCCATAAACGACTTGAGCGGCGAAGTGTTCTTTGGAACTGACAAAGGCATCGTCAGCTATCAAGGCGAGGCCACTAAGGGCGGCGACACCTACAACGAACTGCTGGTCTATCCTAACCCCGTGCGCCACGGCTATACCGGCCCCGTTGCCGTGAAAGGGCTCAAGACTGAATCTTTATGCAAAATCACCGACAGTTCCGGGCGGCTGGTATGGCAAGGGTACAGCAAAGGCGGACAACTCGTATGGTATGGCAAAGACCATTATGGAAACCGGCCCGCCACTGGCGTTTATTACGTCATGGCCTCTGACGACGAGGGCAAAGAGAGCATCGTGGCAAAATTCCTCTTCATCAACTGATGCCGGCATGGATATCTCAACTTCTGGCATCGTGTTGCGCACCACGCGCTATTCCGACACCTCCCTCATCGTGAAAATCTACACGGAAGCACAAGGCACGCAGTCGTTCATCATCAAAAACGCCTTTTCAAAAAAAAGCCGGAGCAAAGCCTCTTTCTTCTCGCCGCTGGCTCTCGTACACATCACCTACCACGACTATAACGACAACCGGCTGAAGCACATCAAGGACATCATTCGCAAAGACAGCCCCTCTGAAGCCGCTTTCCATCTCGTCCGGAACACCCTTGTCCTCTTTTGCAACGAGGTGCTCTACAAACTGCTCTTCGACTCGGGACCGGACATGCAGCTTTACAGTTTCCTTGAAGCGGAAATCAACCGAATCAACAGTACAGAACATTTCCAACCCGACTTCCCGGCACGCTTCCTGCTCCGGCTCAGCGCCATGTTAGGCTTCTGTCCCGAAAACAATTGCGACGAGACAGCTTGTCACTTCTCCTTGTCGGAATGCAGGTTCGTGAATTACTCCCTCAACAGCCAAAACGAACTTCCCGAAGCCGAAAGCCGTTATTTGTCGCGGCTCCTCAACCAAGAAAGCGCTGAAGATGTGGACAGAACCCTTCGCAACAGCCTCCTGCATTCCCTTATCGAGTATTTCAAAATACACAACGAACAAATCCATGAAATAGAATCGGCCGAGATACTCGCCAGCGTGCTACATCAAGATTAAGCCTTTTTTTGTATTTTTGCCGTTTTTGAAAATAATCTATGGTTTAATTCTAAAAATAGCATCGGCATTTTATGCAATTCACTGATATAGAAAGTATTCTGTTTGACAACGTTCCGCTCTCCGTTGCTCCGGAAGTCAGGAAACGTATGGAAGACAGTTTTACTTTTCTGAAAGAGTTCGCCAAAGACAAAATCATATACGGCATCACTACAGGCTTTGGTCCCATGGCACAATACCGTGTTTCAGACGAAGACATAAAGACCTTGCAATACAACATCATACGCAGTCATTCTTGCGGAGCTGGAGAGCCTTTCCCCGACATTTACGTCAAAGCAGCCATGTTGGCTCGGTACCACACCTTTGTGAAAGGCAAATCGGGGGTTGATCCTTACGCCCTTGACCTTCTGCAGACTTTCATCAACAAAGGGATCTGTCCGGTCATTCCACAGCACGGCAGCGTAGGTGCGTCGGGCGATCTGGTGCAGCTGGCGCATCTTGCCCTTGCCCTCATCGGCGAAGGCGAGGTTTTTTACAAAGGAGAGCGGCGCAAAACCGCCGACGTGATGTCCGAACTGGGCATCAC
>CAVIPZ010000257.1:0-2228 GCA_963644715.1 bacterium
GTCTGCTGAAAGATTATTGGAAAGACCAATGGAATACGACCAACCGCCTGCAAGGCAGCGGATATAGTGAACCACCTAAAGCACAGAGGAGTTTTAATGCCTGTTTAATGGACGAGTATGAGTAGATGGGTCATATTGATTTCATTTTTCATTGCTTATACGGCAGCTACAGCGCAGTCGCTCACGGGGCGTGTTGTGAACAAGCAAAATGCGCCGCTTGAGTCAGTGTCGGTGGTTTGGCTTGAAGCTGCGAGCATGAAGCCGCTGGGGTTTACCCGCACAGATGCTGCCGGACGTTTTGTGTTGTCGTGTTCTGACAAAACGGGTACTCTTACGTTTCACCTCCTCGGTTATGCAAAAGATTCCATTGACATCCAGCACTTTAAGTCAGGGCAAACCATTGTCTTGGAAGAGACTTCATACACGCTTAAAGAAGTAAAACTCAAAGCACCCCGCATCGCACAGCATGGTGACACGTTGATTTATCCCGTAAATGTTTTCAAGCAGCAGCAGGACCGCAGCATAGCCGATGTCATTGCCAAAATGCCTGGTTTGCAGGTAAATGATGATGGTACTATAGAGTATCAGGGACGACGAATCAACAAGTTCTACATTGAGGGTATGGATATGTTGGGGTCCAAATATGCCCAGGTTTCGGAAAATCTTTCCGCCGACAAGGTGAAATCCGTACAAGTGTATGAGAATCACCAGATAATTAAGATGTTGCGCGGTCTTGACTTTTCCGAGCAGGCTGCGCTTAACATTGTACTTCGCGATGATGCTAAAGACATTTGGCAAGGAATGGCCGATTTAGGGGCGGGAAGCAATTTGCAGGGAAATGCCAATTTTCTGTGTGACAGCCGACTTAATGCCATGCTGTTTTCCCGGAATCTACAGTCCTTTTCGTTATACAAATTCAACAACTGCGGTGCGGAACTGAAAGAAGGAGTCAATCTGAGAAAATTCTTTGGCTACGGAATGCCCGAGGCGTCTGATTTTGTTGACAACATCTCCATGGACGTTCCCGACCTGAGCCCTTCACGCACCCGAATGAACCAGACTCACATTCTGTCTACCAATTGGCTTTTCAAAACTGGCAAGGATGCCGATTTGCGATTTCAGCTGAGCGGTGTGTTTGACGAAACCAAGGTAGACGAGGAAACCATAACCGAATATACCGACATTGCAACCAACAACCGTATTGCCGAATATTCACAAGGAACAAGCCAGAAAAACCATGTCGGTGGCGAATTGCTTTATCGCATCAACAGCGACAGGCTATATATGACCAATAATTTCTGCGCAAATCTCACATTTGACCGTGGCATAGGAACTGCTCTTGTCAATTCTTTAGAGCAAAACCAATATGTCAAACCTCACAGGCGTACTGTGTCGGATGAACTGGAAATGATTAACAAGTTGAAGAACGGAAAGCATCTGAACAGCCGTGTTTATTTCTCCTACAATTACTTGCCCAGTAAATTGCTGACAGCAAACGGCAATATGCAGGAGTTAACCCAAAAGGTTGCATTTTGGGGAGTTACGACAGCTTTCGACCATCCCATAGGTAAAATACACGCGCGATATAGTATAGGTAATGAAGGCTTTGCACAACAGGCAGATGAAAATAATTGTCAGTTGGACTTAAACTATGTGCAAAGGGCCACAAAAGCAATGGTTGAATTATACAACCAAAAAGAAAAATTTAGTTGGAACGTCCGTTTGCCACTTACTTTTCTTGCGCAGTCATTAAACAAGGAGAGACATCAACGTTTCGAGTTTGAGCCATATCTATCGATGACTTTCAAACCCAATGCCCGCTGGAGTTTCAGCTCCACCTATTCTTATACAGAAGAGGCAAAGGACGGACTCGAGTTATGTCAGAATCTTTTATTTACCAGCCATTTAGTGCAGCGCAGCGGTTATGGTGAATTCTACAACATGAAGACGCACCAAGCCAGCCTTCACGCCACTTATAAGGATGTGCGTCACGGTTTGTTCTCCTCATTGCGTGCCGGTTACAACTATTGCCCTAACAGCATATTATATGCCCATCAATTAGAAGGAATCGTCTACCGTTCCATAGCCACTGCCCAGATGCGGAGTGGGCGTACGTTGTATGCAAGTGGAAAAGCAACAAAGGATTTTGGTGCAAAACTTTCTGTAGAGTTAGGTGCATATATCAGTCTAAGCAAATCATATAGTCTTTGGAAAGACAGTCCTGTGGC
>CAVIPZ010000258.1:0-2225 GCA_963644715.1 bacterium
GCATAATAGAAGAGCACAAGGGCAACAAGCGTGAGGGTGATGCAGATGCAGATGGCGTCCGTCCAGGTAGCAGAGGCCACACTCCCCATAGTCCAGAAAAATATTTTCTGCATTTCTTGTCTGTTGATGACCATCAGGAGTGTGATGACGGCAGAGATGAGGAAGTTGAGCGCGATGCCGATGAGCAGGAGGGTCTGTGTGGACTGGCGGCGCTGCATTGCCGATATGCCCATTATCAGAAAGAGCGTGAGCAGCGCAGTGGCCAAAGCCGGCAAGGTGACGCCGAAAACGAGCGTGTCAAGTCCTAAAAGGAAGGCAACGGCGGCGCCGAGCGATGCCCCCGACGATATGCCCAGCATATAGGGGTCGCAAACCGGGTTGCGGAATATGCTTTGGAAGACGCAGCCGCAAAGCGCCAGCGAGGCCCCGGCCAGCAGACTCACCACGATGCGCGGAAGCCGCAATTGCCACAGTATGGTGTCGTAGAAACTTTGGTCGGCAACGGCAGCGCTTTGTATGCCGGCTTTCTGCAGAAATCCTGCTATGACCGCTTTTGCCGGAATGTGTACGGCTCCGATGAAAATGCAACTGCCTGCCGCCAACAACAGCAGCGCCCCTAAAAGGAACGGAAGGAAGATATGGCTGCCATCCCTCCTCATATTATGTCATTTTCTTCTATGAGGTTGTTCAAAATGGCATAAACCGTGAGTGCCGAGATGGACTTGATGCCTGTTTTCTTCATAATGTTCTTGCGGTGTGTGAGCACAGTGTGTACAGAAATGTTGAGCAATTCGGCGATTTCTGTGCTTTTGCGCCCTTTTACAAGGTTGATGAGGATTTCGCGTTCGCGTTCTGACAACTGTGAGGGGTCGTTATCCTCGTTCTCGGGACGACTGGCTTCTATAACGTCGTTCAATTTTGTACGAAGATGCTTCACGTCGTCGGTAATCTCGATGATTCCGTTGAACTGTTTGAGATGCAGGGATTCGAAAAAGGCGTAAACCAAGGCGACGATCTTCATGTCAGGCAGTTCCTCAAAGATGCTGCGTACATTGCCAAGCTTGTTGTAGTCGAGCATAACCGGATTGATGATGAGGATGTCAGGGGCAATGGCATGCACGCGCGTCAAGATGGTCTTGGCATAGTCCGTTTTCAGCACGACCTCGTATTCGGGCATATTCTGGAGCATAGCGCAGAGCCCCTCCAGCACAATTGGGGACGGGTCGGCGATGATGATTCTATATTTCATTGTTCTCCAGTGTCTTGATGTAAGGTATGAGGATTTTTTCTTCTAAAATGGCATGTTTCTCTATGTCGTCAGAAAGAGAGAAGATGTCGATGAGCATGAAGATGCGTTCGCGCTGAGCCACGTCGGCAGGGATGTATTTGATTAACAGGTTGGTGAAATCACGCAGCTTGTCCTCTATGTTGTCATGCTGCCGGTCAAAGTCGGCCACGCTGAATTTCTTTCTCCGCGGTTTCCGTTTTTCCTTAAGATCTTGGATGTAAGGGAATATCACGTCTTCTTCGTGTTGAAAGTGGCAAACTACCTCTTTTTTGTATTCCTCGAAAAATTTCAGGATGGTGGTTCTGTACTTTTCGTTCCAGTCTTGCATTACATCGTGCAGATGATGCTCAATGTGGGAGAATTCGTTGTCGATATAGTCGTTGTGTGAGGCTTTGAGGTACTGCAGGAAGTCGTTGATGTCGCAGTTCTGCAATTCTTCTCTTTCGGGCATATAGTCGTCTTGCGTGTAGGCATTGCAGATCAGCAGGAAGAGCGGCAGCGATACGCCGTTGTCTTCGCAAACCTGCTTGACGGACTTTTCGCCGAAGCCTAAAGAGATGCCTATCCTCGGAAGCAGGATGATCAGGTTGTTGTAACAGGCCAAGACATCTGCCATTTTCATCTTGGCTGTTATGAAAGTATAATTGTTGGTATGTTGCTGCATTGTCTGAAACTTTAAAGCGTGCAAAGATAGTAAAAATGTTCACGGGTATTATGTTGTGGGTGCAGGCACGACACGGCTACCGCACGAAAGTGAATGTAGATGCTTTACGTATATCGTTCCATCTTGCATCATAAGTCTTACGTCAGCTCTGGGCGATAATCTGGAAAAAACAGGGAAAATTGCATAGAACGAAAAAAAGTGTTGGAAAAGTCAATGCGATTGCCTATATTTGCACCCGTTAAACTACGTTGCAGAAAAAACAGTATGGAAACT
>CAVIPZ010000259.1:0-2204 GCA_963644715.1 bacterium
GCTCTTGGGTGCCTGATACCTGTGCCTTGGCAAACCATAGCGTGCCGGCACCGGCCAAGAACATCAAAACGGCGACGGTTACAAATACTTTCTTCATTTTCGCATTAATTTTAAAATCAAAAAAACAAGAGGGCAATCAACCTGAAAGACCACCCTCTTGCATATCAGCCGAAATGATTATTAAACTGCTGTTTTTAAAGAATCCAACAATTATTCCGACTATTTATCCTTTTGAACATTAGGAAGTTCAAGACCGTATCCTTTACGCTTGTCTTCAATTTTAAGCCAAATGCCCATAATGAAAGCAACTACGCCAAAGGAGGCGAAAATGACCATACAGGTAGTGTAATTGTAGATAAGGTTAGGATCGGTGTGCAGAACCGATTTTTCGAGGATGCCGTTAGCGATGGCTTCTGAAGCAGCAGAACGGGCATCAGCAATGCCCGGGTTGGTAGCGTTGAGCACATTGCCGATAATTTTAGGCACAAAGCAAAGACCAACGTTCTGAATCCAGAAGATCAGCGAATAGGCACTGCCTAAGATTTTAGGCTCAATCACCTTCGGTACACTCGGCCAAAGGGAAGCGGGTACCAGCGAGAAAGAGACGCCTAAGACGACAATCAGCAACAAGGCAAACCATTTATGCGGATAAAGCGGCAACAGGAATGCAAATGAAAGGTGGCAGATAATCATAATCAATGCGCCGTACATAAGCATGGAAGCGCCTTTTCCTTTATAGTCGATGAAAGAACCGAGGAACGGGGTCAGCACCATAGCCAAAATCGGGAACCAGCGGAAAAGATTGGCGGCCTCACCAGATTCAATTTTCAACGTACATTCCAAGAAATTGGTAGCATATCTCTGGAACGGGAAGATGGCGGAATAGTAGAGCACGCAAAGCAGCGCGATAATCCAGAACATCTTGCTGGTGAAAATGGCTTTCAGGTCACTGATATGGAACTCGTCTTCAGAAGAATCTTCAGAAACAGCAATAGCGTTTGCTTTCAGTTGCTTATCGAATTTGTTGTCCATAAGGCTGAAAACGATGAAGTTGATGAGACCGATAAGGAGGAGCACCGTGCAGAACAGCACCGGTTTGTCAACTGCGCCGTTGAACTTTTCAGCGATGAACGGGGAGAGGGAGAGAACGGCAAACACGCCTAAACGGGCAATGGCCATCTCAACACCCATAGCCAAAGCCATTTCCTTGCCTTTGAACCATTTTGCTATCGACTTTGAAACCGTGATGCCGGCCATCTCGCAGCCGCAACCAAAGACCATAAAGCCGAGGCAAGCCATTTTGGCAGAACCCGGGAGGGCAACCCACCATGAATTCAGCCAACCGCAGAACGCAGTAGCCTGAAACCAGTCGCTCACGCCAATGTACTTGATGCAAGCGCCCACGACCATCAGCGACGCGGAGAGCGTTCCGGTAAAACGGATGCCGCATTTGTCAAGAATGATGCCTGCTAAAATAAGAAATCCGCATACATTAAGTATGTACTCTGAGGCAGCGTATGTGCCAAAAGAGTTGGGATTCCACCCTCGGCTCTGCTCAATCAGCGTCTGCAACGGAGACATTACATCGACGAACATGTAGCCGAAAAACATCATCAAGGCAATCAGGATCAAGGCGATCCAACGAACGGCGAAATTGTCGTTCATCATTTTTTGTAATTTTTCTGTCATAATTTTAATATTTAATAGTAATTCAAGTATCCTATTTTACAGAAGCGCAAAAATAAACTATTTTTCATTTTGATTGCGGTTGTTCCTGTTTTTGGCGTTGAATATGAAATCAAAAGTGATATAACCGACACAAACTCCCCAAATGCACATCAGCACGATGCTTTTTTTTAGAGGATTGTCGGAAAACTGGCCGGCTTTGTACCAATATAGAAGCGAAAGTATCACTCCCGCAAACATTCCGATGAAATGGAACTTGTTGAAATTTTTTTTCAGAAAACTGTTAATATCCGGCATCTTTGATTTTATTGTATTGATATTCAAGCAACCTGTTCTTTATACGAGCCTTTATCTCTTCATCGCTCCACCGCACCAAGTCGTAGTAACTGAAACGGCAATACATCATGAAATCCAGCAATTCCTGACCGTCAAGCCCTGTGAGTTCCTTCACAATATCGCGGTTGTACTTGTCTTGCACACGCTCTACCTCTTCCTCATATGACAGCATCTCATTGTAC
>CAVIPZ010000260.1:0-2200 GCA_963644715.1 bacterium
TACGAAACCATCGAAAGCATGAACTGGATGGAAGGCACCGTCGGCATAGTGCTTGTACAGGTATTCGGCTTCTATAACAAATCCCTTGTGGTGGTAAGTAAGACCAGCGTCATACATCATGACATCTACACAATCTGGTTTTACCTTCTGCGAACTCAGTACAACGTTGAGGCCGAAAGGTAACAGAAACTCAGCTTTGGCAGAGAAGTTGATATTGTTGGTCCAGAAGTCTTTCTGGTTGGTCAGACCCGAACCGTTGAAGATGCCCGCTCTGATGTTGATAGGGAATCCCGGGTGGAATGTGTATCCCACTTCAGCACCTACATCACGCACATTGCCCACCTGCTTGGCTATGAAACTGCGGTTGGCAAAATACTGGTTGGCTGGATTTCTGTGGGCATCGATAGTGAACGGTACACGTTCCTGACCGATAGTAAACTGGAAGTCCTTCCACGGTTTGATGCGTGTGTATGCGTCGAGCATCTTGATCTGTCCCTCGTCGCAAAGGTCAATTTCGGCCTTGTAGCTCACCTTTGAGTTGATGTCGCCGGTGACATTGATACGTGCTGTGCGTACCTCGAAACGACCCTTCTTGTCGTCGACCTGATATTCATACTTACCGCGCAGTACACCACCGATTTTTGGAGTACGGTCAACAGTCTCTTCTTCCTGAGCTTTGATGCCTGAAGCCAGACACAGCAAAAGCGAAATGATAAAAACTTTCTTCATTATTTGTTATTGTTGCAGGATGCAGAACTTTTTTCTTTTATCCCGTTGTTTGTTTCCGGTTGCAAAGTTCCGACATTTATGTTTCCAACATGTGTCATACGCATTACAAAGGTGTTACAACACCGCTTTGTAGTATATTCGTAACACCATTGTAATATCATTCGGATGCCATGTCACTCATCCACGGCCTTTATACAAATTGGTGGAATGTTTGTCAAAATGCGAACAAAGTTTTTCCGTTTCCCGATTTTTTCTTTTCTTTGCATCGGAAAACCAACAATAGCAGTAATGGCAAACGCAGATACCAACAAACCAATCCTCACCATCACCGGTTCTGACGGAACCGGCGGTGCCGGGGTGCAGGCCGACATCAAGATGATAGCGGCACTTGGCGGCTATGCCGTGTCGGCGGTGACATCCATCACCGTGCAGAACACACTCGGCATTCAGGATTTCTACGATTTGCCAGCCTCGGTAGTGGAGAACCAGGTGGAGACAATCCTCAACGATGTGCAGCCCGACATAATAAAGATAGGTATGTTGCGCCGTGTGGACGTGGTCTTGGCCCTTGCAGAAATGTTACGGCACAACAGCCGTTGCCGTGTCATCTATGACCCGGTGGTATGTTCAGCACGCGGAGATGTGCTGATGTCGCAAGATGTTATAGACGAGGTGAAGCGGTCATTGCTGCCTCTCTGCACACTTGTCGCCATAAAGCGCAGTGATGCCTTTCATCTGCTTGGCGGCACCATTTCCAAAGACACCGACATTACCACTGTTGCCAATATGCTGTTGGCCTTGGGGTGTGACAATGTCCTCCTTCGCGACGACTATGGACTGGCTACCCATACCGATGTGTTGGTGAGCGGCAAAGACAATGTGCCGAGCATGCTCTCGTCCTTGGGCGACACCCGCATCGTGGCTGACCATCATGGACGTGGCGGTTTGCTGACATCAGCCATAGCCACCTTCCTTGGCAGCAATCTTGGCATAGAGGAGGCTGTGGGCATGGCCTATAACCATGTCAACCAAATAGCGGCAGCCCAGATGGGAGTTGTGGGCCGGAGCAGCGAACTCTATTCTGAGTTCATGGCCATGCTCAAGGAACATTGTTCTGAGAGCAACGATGTGGGATATTATGCCGACCGGCTGAATGTCAGTACTCGTTATTTGGCCCAGGTCACCAAGCGTATGGCCGACAAGACCCCGAAGGGAGTCATCGACGACTATGTGATGCAGCAGGCACGGATGCTGCTCACCACTACCGACAAGACAATACAGGAGATAGCCTTCGAATTGTCATTCTCTTCGCAGGCCCATTTCGCCAAGTTTTTCAAGAAGACATCAGGCTGTTCGCCAAGTGAATACCGAAAAAGGAATGAAGAATAAAGAATATCAAAAATAAAATTAAGGTTATGACAGAAAACAGACAAGCACTCAACCGCAACCTGGCACAGATGCTCAAGGGCGG
>CAVIPZ010000261.1:0-2191 GCA_963644715.1 bacterium
CATTTTCTAATGTATTTAATTGTTCTTCAGTTAAGTTACTAATTTCTCTTTTATCTAGTATTTCAAACCCATCATGCTCATCTATTCTGTTTTGTTCATACTGCTGAAAAGAAGTATTAAATTTGTATGCAAATCTTTTGCCTTTAAGTTCACCTTCAGTATGTAAAACAATATGCCATAACCCATTAGAAGTATCTGTATCATTGGGCAATGTTTCGATGTAGTCTTGTATTGCAGTTATTTCTTGCTTTTCCAATTCAGAATTATAGATTTCTCTTTTTTTGCCCCAAGCAGCTTGGATGTCATCGTCAGTTGTAGAGAAGCTACCGTTGTTATCAGTGGCAGACTTGATTTGGTTGGGGTTAAATACTATAATCTCGGTCCTTGTCTTGGCAAGATGTAACTTATACAAAAATGAGCACGTAGTCGGAATTTAGAATGCCAACATAAAATCCAAAAAACAAAACATTATCGGCGTCTCAGGGCTTCTATCCGTTCTTTGAGAAGTTTCTTGGGGAGGCGATTGTTGCTGGCAAGCAGCCGTTCCAATGCGCAGGCCATTTCGTCATTGCCGATAACCGCTGCTTCCGTGAGCATATCGGTGAGGATGTTTGTGTCGTTGACAACTACCTCCATGCCTACATCAGATTGAGTGTGTCACGAACTTCGTTGACAGACTTGTCGAGGAGAGCTGCCGCCTTGGAACAGGAAATCGCTTCGCTGGCAAGGGCGCGGTACACCAAACGCCCGAAACGGCAGGTCTGTTCCATCGGATAAAGGCTTCGCTCAACTGCCTCCTTGAACTCGGGCAGGGCATTCTTCTTTTTGTGGAAAGAAGCATATCTCGTCTGGGTGATGATGTTGAGCTGGCAGGCTTTGGCCATAAGCGCATCGACCGAAATGCCATACTCGCGCTGGATGGACTGCAGTTCTACCAACGAAATGTCATGGCGCGATTCTCCAATCAGACCTTTCAGTTTGTCAGACGGTATCAGCACTTCGCCGGCAAAGACGTTGCACATCTTCTCCTTGTCGACTCCGTCAGCACAATGCATCAGCAAATGCCCCAATTCGTGGAAGATAGTCAGACGCTTGCGCTCGGAACACATGTTCCTGTTCACCACGATAACGGGCAAACCGCCGGCTCTGGTGCAGGTGCCGGAAAATGACCTCTCGTGCTCTATCTCGATAATCCTGACGCCTGCCGACTCCAGAAGATCAACGGCCGAAACGATGGCATCGGAACCGATTTTCAAATCGCTGCGAAGGCGCAACGCCAGGAGCCTGGCTTCGTTCTCTCCTTCTACAACCGTGTTGCTGTAATCCAGGCCGAATTGCGCCGTTATGCCCAAAATGGCCTCTATCTCCAGATATTTCTCTATTTCGGAGCAGACCAAAGCCTTGACGGACTCGACCTTTTTGCTCCCCATGACCGATTGCTTGCGGAACTCGAATCCGGACGGGTCTATGTCTACGGTGAAGGGGCGGAAGAAGTAGTCGAGCTTCATGCCCAAAGCATTGGAGAGCACAATCAGCACGTCGCTGGAAGGCATCATCAGGCCCTTCTCATATTTTTCAATGGCAGTCGGCGACACTTTCCCATCAACCGAATTACACAATTCACGTTGTGACATACAACGGATTTTTCTGGCATTGACCAGCCTTTGAGCGAAAGTATTTTCCATAATCTGTTTGTATTATCAGTTTGTTTCGGTGTGCAAATCTAGGAACTTTTCCCGAAAATGCACACCAACGTCACTCACCGCATGTTGTTTTTTAATAATCATTAACTTTAAACGGCCTTATCGCTTCGTTTGCCGTTTCTATTGCGCCTCACCGGCTGTATCGGCAACGGCACGTGAAATTCATTTCCTACTTTTTCCCTACATTTCGTACAACATTCGGCCGGAGAATTTGGAGTGCGGCGCACGGCCGTGAGCGCTTTGGCCACCGAAAACACCCTGGAGAGCGCCCTCCACACGGGCGGCGTGCCGATGCAGGAGTATGTGTCGACCTGCCTGGCCCAGGAGGGGCAGATGATCAGGCGCGAACACTCGGACGAAGGCCTGCCAAAACCGGTCTACACCTACCTCGACGACGACCTGACCGTGCACGGCGATCATCCTCGCAAGCCAGCTGCCGATGTCTGACTGGTACAATGTCTTCCAAAGCGAGCTCATTGCAGAGGCTT
>CAVIPZ010000262.1:0-2173 GCA_963644715.1 bacterium
ACTTCAAGGAACTCAACATCATCGTCAAGGGCGATGTCGATGGCTCGGTCGAGGCTTTGGCAGACTCGTTGCTTAAACTGTCCACCGAACAGGTCCAGGTCAACGTCATTCATAAGTCAGTCGGTATGGTTACCGAAACGGACGTTATGCTTGCGGCCGCCTCTAACGCCCTCATTGTGGCA
Organism: bacterium; assembly: GCA_963644715.1. Taxonomy (GTDB): domain Bacteria; phylum Bacteroidota; class Bacteroidia; order Bacteroidales; family WCHB1-69; genus F23-D06. The sequence goes on from CAVIPZ010000262.1 coordinate 183, forward strand.
TTCCAGGTGCGCCCCTCCGCCAATGCACGCAAAATGGCCGAGGCGGAACAGATCGACATCAGAACCTATTCTATTATCTACACCGCCATCAACGAAATCAAAGACGCTATCGCCGGCATGCACTCTCCCGAAATCCGCGAGAAGGTGGTCTGCAACATCGAAGTCCGCGAGGTGTTCCACATCTCCAAAGTGGGCAACATCGCCGGTTGTATGGTGCTCGACGGCAAACTGCAACGCTCCGGACGCATCAGGCTTATCCGCGACGGTATTGTCATCTATACCGGCAAACTCGGGTCGCTGCGCCGCTTCAAAGACGATGTCAAGGAGGTGGTGGCCGGACAAGATTGCGGCTTGAACATTGACGGATGCAACGATATCAAAGTGGGCGACATCATTGAGGGCTTCGAGGAGTACGAAGTCGCCTATAACGCAAACAAATAACAGGACAATTCAAGTATGGCAGACAATCAGTCATTTTACAAAATAGGAATTACGCACGGAGACCTCAACGGAATTGGCTATGAGGTCATCATCAAGGCTCTGGCAGACTATTCTATATTGGAACTCTGCACCCCTGTGGTCTATGGTTTGGCAAAAGCCGCATCGTACCATAAAAAGTATATGGATATGCCCGAGTTCTCGTTCCAGTTCATCAAGAATCTGGGCCAGTTGTCTATGAAACGCCCCAATCTGCTTAACCTGCTCGACGAGGAGGTTAAGATTGAACTCGGCACCTCTACCAAGATTGCAGGACAGATGGCGGAACGGGCTTTGTATGTAGCAGGAAAAGACTTGAAAAACAAGCAGATAGATGCTATTGTGACGGCACCGATAAACAAGAAGAACATACAGTCTGACAAGTTCAAGTTTCATGGGCAGACAGAGTTTTTCGAGTATTATTTCGGCGGAAAGAACAAGTCGATGATGATGATGGTTTCGGAGCAGTTGCGAATCGGCTTCGTGACGAACCACCTGCCCGTCAGCGAGGTGGCTTCGGCACTGACCAAGGATATGGTTTTGCAGAAAATCGACATTATGCGAACATCGTTGTTGCAGGATTTTGCTTTGACAAATCCCACGATAGCGGTATTGTCGCTTAACCCTCATGCCGGCGACGACGGTCTGTTGGGCAATGAGGAAGACGAAATCATACGTCCGGCCATTGCGGAGGCTTTCAGCAACAAGGTCAATGTGTTTGGGCCGTTCCCTGCCGACGGCTTCTTCGCTACTGGCAAGTACACCAAGTTTGACGGCGTGCTGGCCATGTATCACGACCAAGGGATGATACCGTTCAAGATGTTAGGCAAGGACGGCGTGAATTTCACGGCCGGGCTGCCTGTAGTGCGCACCTCGCCGGCTCATGGCACGGCTTACGACATCGCCGGAAAGAACACCGCCGACGGGCAGTCGATGCGCAATGCCATCTATTTGGCTATCGATATCCTCCGGAACCGCGACAGGTTGAAAGAGAAATGAGTAAATTTTGCAGGGAGACGGCAGATTGGATAAAAAGTGTATTTTTGCACCTCAATTTTTTAAACATAAATTATAACAATTTACAAGTCTAAATTATGGTAAATCAGTACGAAACCGTTTTCATTATGACACCCGTTTTGTCTGAAGATCAGATGAAGGAAACGGTACAGAAATTTGAAAAGATTCTCACCGACAAAGGTGCAGAAATCGTTCATCAAGAGAACTGGGGCCTCCGCAAACTGGAGTATCCCATCCAGAAAAAATCGTCAGGTTTCTATCACCTGTTCGAGTTCAAGGCAGACCCCAGCGTTATTGCCGAACTTGAACTTCAATATCGCCGTGACGAACGCATCATGCGCTTCTTGACCGTCAGCATGGACAAATACGCCATCGCATACGCCGAGAAGAGACGTGCAAACAGAAGCCAGAAAGCCGCCGAGAAAGAGACGGTCGCCGTGGTAGAGCAGCCTGAAGCTAACAATGAGTCTAACAAAACTGAACAAGCAGAATAATTA
>CAVIPZ010000263.1:0-2138 GCA_963644715.1 bacterium
CGATAGGGTTCTGGGTGGCCAGCACAAAAAACGGGTCAGGCAGCGGGTAAGTAGTGCCGTTCATACTCACCGAGCGTTCCTGCATGGCTTCCAGCAGCGCCGACTGCGTTTTGGGAGGCGTACGGTTAATCTCGTCGGCGAGCACAATGTTGGCGAAAACTGGACCTTTCACGAACTTGAAATTGCGGCGGTCGTCCAGGATCTCGGCACCCATGATGTCTGACGGCATCAAGTCGGGCGTAAACTGGATACGGTTATAACTCATGTCCACCGCTTTGGCTATAGTCGTAATCATCAAGGTTTTGGCAAGACCTGGCACGCCAATCAGCAAGGCGTGGCTGCGGCTGAACATCGCCATAAGGATATTCTCCACCACATTGTCTTGCCCTACAATAACCTTGGCAATCTCCTGTTTTAGCTCTTTATATTTATCTACAAAAGCCTCAATAGCTTCCACGTCGTTTTTCTCGTTCAAGTCCATGTTTCATTTCATTTTTCAGGGAATCTGCCATTTGGTCACAAACGGGCACTCCCTGTACTGGTTATTCAATTTAATATTAGTCACTTTCACTTTGTCGAGCACCCATTTCTGGAGCGCGTCATACTTCTTCTCTTCGAGGGCGGCGTTCTTTATAAGGTCATAGTCTTCCACAATATTGGCTCTATGTTCAGCCACTTTCTCCTTAAGGTAGATAAGCCTGTAGGCCATCACGCCGTCGTCGTTGACAAACGGCACGCATTCGGAATACTCGCCGGGGATCAGTTTGGCGACGGTAGCGTAAGTGGCGTCGTCCATCGTTTGCCGGTCGAAGCTGAAAGAGTTGGTATATTGGTTCACCACCATACCGCCGCTCGTCTTGGTAGCGCCATCGGAGAAGCGCTTGGCGGCCTCCTCGAGCCCAAGTTTTTCATCAACAATGATTTTCCTGACACTGTCGAGATAGGTGATAGCCTTGACCTGTTCATCGGTAGAGGGTTTAGGCTGAATGAGGATATGGGCGCAGTGGATTGACTCGCCGCGGCGTTCAATAAGTTGGATGATATGATAGCCGGCGCGTGTCTTCACCACTTGTGAAACCTCGCCCGACTTAAGGTTGAAAGCCACGGCTTCAAACTCGGGATAGAGGGAGCCGCGCTCCACAAAGCCGAGGTCGCCGCCTTTAGAGGCGCTGCCCGGGTCATCGGAATAGAGGCGAGCCAGCATCGAGAACTTCTCGCCACGCAGCACGCGTTCGCGGTACTCATTAAGCCGAGCCTTCACCGCCTCGGTTTCGGCATCGCTGACGGGCGGGATCTTCACCACCTCGCCAAACTGGTAAGACGTAGGCACCATAGGCATACTGTCGCTGCTCACCCGCGCGGCAAACTGCTTCACCTCGGAAGGCGTCACCGTAATGCTGCCCGTAATCTTCGACTGCACCTGCTCGATGAGCGCCTGTTCGTACATCATCTCGCGCAGGTCTTTCTTAATCTCCGTCATCGACTTCTTGAAATAATCCTCGATATATTTGGTGTTTCCGCCCACTTGTTGCAGAAAATAGGAAAGGCGGGCATTGATGCGGTAGTCAATCTCCTCGTCGGTAACCTCAATACTGTCGATTTGGGCCTGATTTACCATCAACTTATTGAACACCAACGTTTCCAGAATATAGCAACGGGTATCGTCAGGGTCTTCCACCGTATTGAACTGCGCTGTATAGTCAAGATAATGCTTCTCGAGGTCAGACCTCATAATGATATCCTTGCCGATAACCGCCACAATACCGTCAACGGGCACGCCGGTTTGGGCAAACGAAACGAGGCTGAACAAAGTCAGCAAAGCCGTAATTATATTTCTTTTCATCCTCACTGTACTGATTTATAGCTGCTTTTTCCTTTGCAGAACGGGCAGGACCGTCATAAAATTGTGGGGGCGAAAATACAAAAAAAAAGAAGACAGCCGCCTTCTTTTTCCTTAGTTGATGCAATGGTTTCGTCCAACTTATTTTCTTCCAAGACTTTCGTCGGAAACGGTGAGTTTCTTTCTTCCTTTAGCTCGGCGGGCAGCCAGCACGCGACGACCGTTTGCGGTGGACATTCTCTCTCTGAAACCATGCTTGTTTCTGCGTCTCTCGTTAGAAGGTTGATATGTTCTTTTC
>CAVIPZ010000264.1:0-2137 GCA_963644715.1 bacterium
GGGTGATGTCCACGACGTTGTTGATGGGGCGGATGCCCAGCGCGCGCAGCCGGTTCTGCAGCCACATAGGAGACTCGGCAACCGTCACGTTGTCGAGCAACATCCAGGAGTAGCGCGGGCAGTCTTTCGTGTTCTCTACCGTCACGTCGATGCTGAAGCGCACGTTTGCGATGGATTTCACCTCAGGAGCGGTGGGCAATATGAGCGGAGAACATTCGTGGCCGGCCTGTATCAGCGCGGCGTACAGGTCGATGGCTACCCCCGTGTGGCAGATGGCGTCGCACCGGTTGGGCGTGAGCCCGATCTCGAAAATGGTGTCCGATTCTACGTTGAAATACTCCGCGGCAGGCATGCCCGGAACGGCTGCCGGATCCAACACCATGATGCCGTCGTGCGAGGAGCCGAGCCCGATCTCGTCTTCGGCGCAGATCATGCCCTCGGAGGGCTCGCCGCGCAACTTCGACTTCTTGATGGTGAACGGTTCGTCGCTGCTGTACAACGTGGCGCCGATGGTGGCGACAACCACTTTCTGGCCGGCTGCAACGTTGGCTGCGCCGCATACGATGTGCAACGGCTCGCCTTGGCCTACATTCACGGTGGTGATGTGCAAATGGTCGGAGTTGGGATGAGGCTCGCAGGTCAGCACTTCGCCAATCACCAGCCCCTTGAGCCCCCCGCGGACGGTGTCAAACGTTTCGATTCCTTCAACTTCAAGACCGCAGTTGGTCAGACAACGGCTCACTTCATCTGCGGAAACATCGAATGAAAGCAGGTCTTTCAGCCACTTATAAGAGATTTTCATATGTGTAATTTGTTTATTGCCAATGAGTTAATATACTATGCCTTTCACTTTAAAATGAAGTTGCAAATATAAGTATTTAAACGTAACGCGCAAAACGCCCGTGTTTTTTATGGCACGGGGTCGTAGCCGCTCCCTCCCCAGGGGTTGCACGAGAGCACTCTTTTCAGGGTGAGCCAGCCCCCTTTGAACGGGCCGTGTTTGCGTATCGCTTCCAGTCCATAGGCAGAACAGGTGGGGGTATAACGGCACGACTTGCCGATGAGCGGCGAAAGGGTATATTGGTAAAGTTTGATGAGGGCAATCATAATGGCCGCCAACCCTTTTGAAAGGCAACGCAACGCTTTCTTCATGACTGTTGCACGTGGAGCGTGTTCAGTTTGTTCAGGATGTCAACGGCCGACTGCTGTATGGTGGCAAAGTCTGGCATACATGACCCTATAAAGATCCAGCACATCTGCAACGGGGCGGCTTGGCATGCAAGGATATGCTTGTTGAGACGGTATGCCTCACGCATAAGACGCTTGATGCGGTTGCGGTCAACCGACTTGGCAAAGCGGCGTTTGGGCACGATGAGCGCGAGGCGGCAGGGCACATCAGGCGAGTTGCTGTCTTGCGTGTAGTAGCATTTTATGGGATAGGCAAAGAGAGACCTCTTGCCGCCAAGAACACGCTGTATCTGAAGCGACGACTTCAGGTGTTCCCGTTTCGGGAAGCCGGCCTTATCTCCTGCGGGTTGCATACTCTTTCAAGAAAGCATCCAGCGCGTCTGTAATGGACGGAAACTCTTTGGTGGGGGCGACAACCTGTGTGGTCCATCCCGCAGCCTCCAGCGCAGAGACTACCGACGAGCCGAGGGCGGCAAATGCCACATCTCCCTGCTGGAAGTCGGGATAGTTTGACTGCAGTGACTTGACGCCGTTGGGGCTGAACATCACAATCATGTCGTATTTGCTGATGTCGATGTTGTGCGCAAGGTCAGCCGGGGTTGTCGTGAACACCAGAGCCTCGTGGTGTTTGATGGCGTGCGCGTCCATATAGTCGAGCAGAGCTTGCTGCGGACCGTCGGGACCGCACGGGATAAGCATGTTCAAAGCCTTGTTTTTCAGCAAAATCTCGTTGAAACTTGCCGGCGTATTCTCTTTCGGGGAGAAAATCTTGCGCTTGCGGTACTGTATGTATTTCTGAAGGTAGAACGCCACCGCTTCGGTCTGGCAGAAGTATTTGGTTGACTCGGGCATCTCTATCCTCATGTTCTTGCAGAGCGTGAAGAAATGGTCAATCGTGTTCTTGCTGGAAAAGATGATGGCCTGATGTTCTAAAATGTTGATTTTCGAC
>CAVIPZ010000265.1:0-2135 GCA_963644715.1 bacterium
CTGTGAGATGCCTCTTTGCGTGAGTGACACCTTGGTGTCGGCAGCAAGGGCGGAGGCTGTAGTTATGCCCGGTATGACATTCACTTCGATGCCTCTGCTTTCAAGATAGGCTATTTCCTCGCCCGCACGTCCGAAAATCATGGGGTCGCCGCCTTTCAAGCGTACTATATTTCTGTACCTTGTGGCAGCATCGGCCAGCAATGCGTTTATTTCCTCTTGTGATGCCGAGTGCTTGCCGCTGCGTTTGCCCACACTTGTCTTTACAGCTTTGAAGCGGTTGAGATATCCGGTGTCTATGAGTGCGTCATAGAATATGATGTCGGCTTCTTCCAATGCCCTTACTGCTGCAATGGTCAGAAGGTCGGGATTGCCCGGACCAAAGCCCACGAGTGTTACTTTGCCTATGATGTTGTTGCCCATATTGAAATCATGTAATGTCGAGAATGCCTTTCTCTATCAGTTCCTGTATCCTGTTTCTTACCCTTATGGAGCGCTTCACGTCCTTGGAGTCGGACCCTACGGCAATGGTGAGATTGTCATCGCTGTATATGGCCGGCGATATGAAGTCGCAATAGTCGGTGTCATCGCATACGCTGGTGAGTATCTTGCGCTCTTCTGCAAGCCTTTTTATGTGATGGTTCAGTTCATGGTCGCCCGTACATACATAAAGGAGGTCCACTCCGTCGAGGTCGTCGGCTCGAAAAGTCCTTTCTATAATATTATAAGGTAGACTTTTCAGTTCGTCGCTAACCTCAGGTGCTATGACAGTAGCCCTGTCAGTAAACCTATGGAGCAGCATTCCCTTATGGGTCGCTACCTTCCCTCCGCCAACAATAAGTATGTTGGCGGAAGCGATCTTGATCGTTATGGGAAGATAGACTTTGGACATTGATTGTGAGTTTTGTGTATGTGTTGTTGTTGATCTCTTTTCTGATTATTTCTTTCGGATGGTCACCTTCCAGTAGTTGTCCACCTTTTCGGTGGCTACCACGGTGTGGCCTTCGTTCTTTACGCTGCCAGGCACATTCTGTATCGGCTGGCCGTCGTCAAGGAGAATTTCCAGTATCTGGCCGCTCTGCATCGGACTCAATGCTATCTTTGTCTTGACAAAGTTCATAGGGCAGGCCACACCCCTGAAGTCTTTCTTTACGTCGGGCGTGATGTCGTCGCCATTCTTTGTCTGCTGGTCTGCAGCTTTGGTTTCCGGCTTCTTTTCCGGTTGTGCTGGTGTCTCGGCTTCGGCCTTGGCAGAGACAGTTTGTGCCTCGGTCTTAAACTGCAGGTTGTCGTCCATGTTCTTGTAGAGGTCTGACAGCAAGTCGGCAAGTTCGTAGATGAGTGCCTTGTCTTCCGACAACGGCTGGTTGTTGCGGGCCTTGTCGGTGAGCACTCTGAACTTCTGCGGCACGATGCCGGCGTTGACAAACTCTCTTATGAATCCGTCGTACACATCGTCGTCGGTGCGAGGGTCAATACCGCGGGTCACGAGGAGCATGCGGTTTTCCGAGAATACGATGTCATGCAGTTCCTTTTCCACATCCTTGGCCTTGCCGTTGTCGATATCCCGGCGCTTGTTGTCGATGGTCTCCTGGTCGATGTCGATGATGTCGAAGAGTCCGGCGGAGCATTCTGCCTGTCCGTATTTTATGAGCGAGAATTTCTCGTCATCATCAAAGTCAAAATACGTGTCTGGCTCTTCCTCGTATGGTTTTACAGCCTTGTACTTTGCCAACAGTTCCTTGACCAATCCTGCACCGCGCCTTGCCACGTAGTCATAGTAGTCAGCATAGTTGCCTTGCTCGGCAATTACATCGCGGAAATATTCCTCCACAAATTCCGGTATCTTCTTGGCAGCAATCCATCCCTGCTGCAAATCAATCTCATGTTTGCCTTTCACCGGCAACCACACAGTATATGCCGGGAACGGATTGTCACCCACACGTCCGATACGTCCTGAGAATCCCAAGTCGGCATAAGTGGCATTGGCGCAGATGTTGGTGCAACCGTTCATGCGCAGTTCGAGGTCGGCAATGGCATCAAGGTCAAGGTCACTTGCCAAAAGTCTTCGGCTGATGGCATCGATGCATCCCTTTGGGAGGCAGATGCCGAGCCGGCAGGTGTCAGCACCTGTGCAC
>CAVIPZ010000266.1:0-2122 GCA_963644715.1 bacterium
TAGAGCGCTTGCTTGACAGGCAAGAGGTCACAAGTTCAAATCTTGTACAGATCACATTGAAGAACAAAGCGCTTGCAAAGTCAGTTTGCGAGCGCTTTTCCTTTTCCGGCCCAAACACTATTTCTGGACTGACGTAAGAATCATTTCGTCTGGCGCACAATGCCAGCAATAATTTATAACTAAAGATGTAAGATTGAAAATGGAAACATAATTGTTTCGCTTTGCTGCCCAGTTGTGTGTTGCGCAGTTAACACATAACATAAAACATAAATGCGTAACGCCTCTAAAGTCTTAAGTCTAAAGTCTGTATCGTGCGGTAGTCCTACGGACGACCCGTTACCTTTTTACAATTTTTGTTTGGTATATTCTGCTGCTGCCGTCCATGATATGGATTACATAAACGCCGGCCGAAAGAGACGAGATGTTGAGGGTTGATGTTCCCGACTCCAATTCGGCACTGTATATCTGTCGGCCTTGGCTGTCAAAAATGAGGAAGTCGAACAGATGCGGAGGCATCGCCATCGAGGTCACGAAAAGGATTCCGGAAGAGGGGTTGGGGAAAAGGACAAAGGCGGGAGCGTCCGTTTCGGGTATGTGGCTGTTGAGCGGCATCAGCTGCACATCTATGCAGGTGGTCTGCCGGTCGTTCACCAGTATGGTCAATGTTTTGGACTGATAGTCTGGAGCAGAAAAGGTTACCGAATAGGTGCCCGCTTTTACGGGCCGATGGTAATTGCCATACGGGAGCAGCGAATAGGTATGCGTGCTGTCGCGGTCGTGATTCTGTATAAACACCTTGGCTTCAATGGCTTCACCCGTCAGCGTGTCGGTCACGATGCCGCGGATGCCATAAAGCGACTCGTTCATATAGTCAAGAAGTGACGCTTTAAGTTTGAGCCAAAAGCGATTCAATGCGTTTGACGATGCCACTTTGTTCGCGCTGATTTCGATGGTGGCCTCACGGCAGCCGGCAAAATAGTTGAAATAGTCTTGCCGTGATCCCGATATAGTATACCAGTCGCCGCCTTCGGTTATGCCATTGTCCAAGTCTGTCATATAGTAACTGTCTGTTTCATGACATGTTGCCGCAAAGCGAGAACCAACCAGCTCCCACCATTGGTGGTCGGCGATAGCTCGTTCGTCCGTAGTCCACAGGTCCCACGGATAGTTGAACACCTCGGCGTCGCCGTGCAGGTTTGCCGACATAGTAAAACGGCACTGCGCAGCAAGGTCCATCATAGCCTGAACTTCCGGCTGCCGGTTTCTGTTGCGCGCCAGCGGCTCGCCAATCTGCGGATAAGAACGGTTAAGGTCTTCGCCATAATAGTTGAGGCGTGTACTGTAAGGCGACTCGTTGAGCGAATCGTTGCTGGTTCTGAACGTTCCGTCAGGGTTTTCGAGCGGACATATCCATATGTCAATGCTGTCAACAAGACCACGCACCCTTTCATCAACAGAGTAGTTGGCAAGCAGGTGATTTATTAGGCGAAGCAAGACATAATAGCCCGTCACTTCATCGCCGTGCATCGTTGACGTATATAGGAATGCGGGCTTTTCGCCGCGGTCGGAAAGGTTGTTGCTGATATGGGCAATGCGTAGGCTGTGCCCTCCCGGGGTGTGGTCTATCAAGGTCTCAATGCGGCAAAGGTCCGGGTAACGTTGCTGAAAAGTGTCTAATATTGAAAGGTAGGTGTTGTAGTCGGGATAACAGTTCCACGAGGCGACAAATTGCTCGTAGGAATGCGCCATACGAACGGCAGTCCGACTTTGTGCAGGCACCGTAAAAGGAATGCCTAACGCGAGAAAATCGGCATATTCCCGTTTGGCAAGGCACATCCTGACCGTAGCGCAGTCCTCGTCCGTTTTGGCAGCATAGTCAACATGAAAGAGGCTGTCGAGTTGCCGCACCTGCCGCAAACTCACATCTGCTACAATATAGGTTTCCAGACAGCTCGTGTCAAGAACTGAAGTCTGCACGCTTTGTGCAAAAGACGGTATGCTGCATAACACACAGGGCAATAAGGCAAGGATTCTCTTTGTCATAAAAGATATCGGTTATCTGTTCAAAGCGACCGTTTCTAATGATTGTTGTTTGGCAAACAGGTTGTCTGTCTTTCTTTTT
>CAVIPZ010000267.1:0-2088 GCA_963644715.1 bacterium
GTACTAATACACCGCAAAGATAATGCACAAGTATCCATATCACGACACCATAACAAAAATTTTTTCTTGTTGATATTCAGTGATTTAAAAAAGATTGTTGTTTTTTGCAACAGATAATGCTGATAAATTTTGGAGAAAAAAGGTGTTTTTTGTGCAAAAACTTTGATTTTGTATCTTTGCAGACTTTTAATAACAGAAGATGGGAGTCATTATCAGGCAAAGCATCAAAGGCACGTTGGTCAACTACATTGGCATCGCCATCGGGTTTGTCACTACGTTTTTTGTGCTCACGCATTACCTGACCACCGAGGAGGTAGGGTTAACGCGGGTGTTGGTGGATGCTGCCGTGCTCTTTTCGAGTTTTGCGCAATTAGGGACAAGTTCATCCATCATACGTTTTTTCCCCTACTTTAAAGATGAGGAGTCAAAAAATCACGGTTTCTTTTTCTGGACTGTCTTGATTCCATTCTTAGGTTTTTTCATTTTTTTAGGGGTTTTATTCCTGTTTAAGCAGCCGATTATGAATGCTTTTGCCGAAAAGTCGCCGCTTTTTGTGCGATATTTCCGGTTTGTCATACCATTGTCGCTGTTTATGCTCTATCAGTCGGTGTTTGAGGCCAACTCCAACGTGCTTATGCGGATAGTAGTGCCCAAGGCGGTGCGAGAGGTTGGCATAAGGCTGGCGTTGCTGGGGATATATCTGCTGTATGGCTTCCATTTCATCAGTCTCAACGGGTTGGTTATAGGCTTTTGTGTGACCTACTTCTTGGCAATGTCGGTTGACATCTTCTATCTGCTTACGCTCCAGAAAATCTCATTCAAGCCGGACTTGAAATACATCAGCAAGCCTCTTTTGCGCAATTTTCTGTTTTACACGCTGTTTTTGATAACGGCGGCCATTGCGGGGAACATCACGCCATTGCTCAACTCTTTTTTTGTGAGTGCCAAGATGGGGTTGGGCTTTACGGGTATTTTTGCCATTGCTAACTACATTGCCACCGTCATTGAAATTCCAAACCGTTCACTCAATGCTATTGCACAGCCCAATTTGTCGTGCGCCATAAAGGAACAAGACTGGACGAGGGCCGAATCCCTGTGCAAGTCGGTGTCGCTGCACCTGCTGCTGACCAGTGCATTCATCTTTTTCCTCATCTGGATCAATATCGATTTCCTGTTTCAGATTTTGCCCAAAGGCGAAACCTATCGTGCAGGAAAGTGGGTGGTTCTCATTATGGGGATGGCGCGGCTCTCCAATTCGGTTTTCAGTATCAGCTGCAATGCGTTGAACTTCTCGCGTTATTATTATATGTCACTGGTATGCACCTTTGTACTGACAGCATCTGCCATTGCGCTTAACGTAATGCTGATACCGGTGTGGGGTATGGAAGGCGCGGCTTGCTCAACGCTGCTTTCGTATTTGTTGTACTACATTATTATATTGTGCATTGTGAAAAGGAAACTGCATATCTCCGTTTTTTCTGAAGCACAACTGAAAGTTGTTGCACTGATATTGGGCCTGTTCATCTGTAACTATCTGTGGAGCATTTCTTTGACATCGATTATTATGAAACTTCCCCTTAAAGGATTTTACCTTGCCTTGATAGATTCGGTTGTGCGCACGGGTGTACTTTTGTCTGCCGGCATTGCTGTAACCTGCCGCTGGAACATCTCGCCAGAAGTCAACAAAGTGGTTTTTACGGTTTTAGACAATGTGAAAAAACGCAAATTAAGACCGTAGAGCAAATGGCACGACTTAAGGCTTTTTTTGTCCAACGCACAAGCCCAGTGCTGACGTAACAATTATTGAATGAGGAATTAGGAATGAGGAATTGAGGAGGGGCAATATGCGTAACGCCTCTACATTTTAAGTTCTAAATTCTGTTTCGTGCGGCAGCCGTGATAAAAAATGTTATTATTGGTAATGGATTGAATAGTTTTTGTTATATTTGCGCGATTCTTTTCAAGGAAGTCCTTGTCGAAGAAAAAACACTTAAACCTAATAAATATGAAACGTTTTTTTTTACACTTATTTTTTTTAGTGCTATTCTGTTCGATAGACACGCTTTGCTTCGCTCAGAACGTTAAAAG
>CAVIPZ010000268.1:0-2063 GCA_963644715.1 bacterium
GCCGAAAGCAGTTCAAAACTCTCATAGTCGCCGCGATTAAGCTGCTTTTGTAACTCAAAAAGGTTCAACAACTTGTCGTCAATTTGGCTGAAATGTTTGCCTATAATCTTGGCTATCTGTTCTTCTGTCAATTGTTTTCCGAGACCGCAAAGCTTGAAAACGGGAATAAAGATGTAGAAAATGAGGTTTCCGGCAAAAAGCAGAATGAAAGAATAGAAAAGTATTGACCTGATGATACGGTTAGAATAGGAAAAATACTCGAAAAGAGAAAAAACAATAAACGTTGACAAAAGGATAACCGTAAAAAATACAATTCCCTTGTAAAGTTCATTCAGATAATACTTCTTAATGAATTTGCGTATTTTCTCTTGTAATATCTGCTGATTATTCATCGTATTCGTCTGGCGTTCTTTTTACTATGTTGAAAAAAGGTCCTTTGATTTTTGAAAAGTAATTATGCAGAATCTTGTTTTTTCCAAACATGAACTGTAACAGGAAAAATCTGAAAAAAGGCTTTGCGTGCTTGTTCATATTGTGGCGTTTGGAAAAAATATTATGGAGGATGCGGTTATTGGAGGTGTCTTTTTGTTCATTTACCAGACGCATCTCATAAATAAGCATATCTGTAATCGGTATGTTGACAGGGCAAACAGACTGACAATTTCCACATAATGCAGTCTGCTTGAAAATGGCTTGGCTCCGGTTTAAGGCTGAAAGGCAATTTTGTTTCACTATGCCGATAGGTTTAACCTCATTGTCAATAGCGTGCATAGGGCAAACCTGGGCGCATCTGCCGCAATGGATACAGTAAAGCGACCTGCGGAGAAAAACGTCGTGCATGTAAGGGATGACATTGCCGGCATAAAGCAAAACTTTGATGGTGGTATCATTTTTTGTATAGCCAAGTGTTCCGGTAGTGAGAAACGCGTCCTTTGTGATGTTCTTGAAAGGAACACGCAGAATTTTAAGGTCGGTAATTTTATTGCTGCCGCTTTTAAGATGCAGTAAAAAGGAAATATGCTCGCATTTCGTTATCAGTTGGTCAATGTTGACAACAACGATAAGGTGTTTAAATTGATTTATATAACGACTTGAATTTCTGTTGATAAATATGAACGATCCGTCTTCAACAACGGCAAAGTCGGCCAGAACAACGAGCGTGTCTGCGGCTTCACGTTCCTTAAGATCGTCTAAATCAACAATATTCAGTATATCGGTAGCCGCTTCCAATCTGTTTTGAAGGTCGGGATAGTCGAGGCAGACTTTGTTGTATTTCTGTTGAGGGAGCATCTTGATGACAGATTCCACCAATTGGTCCTCATTTTGAGCCCAATCGAGCGGAATGCCTTTTTGGGTCATCTGCTTTTCAAAATCATAAAGGTGCTTGTCGAGATGCTCAATCGTGTCATAGCGGAGCTGGAAAGCCTTGTTACGGCTTTCATTGAAATCGTTAAAACAAGAATCGTTCCCGAACTCCATGACAATTACTTAAGGTTGATTTTTTGAACTCTGCCGAGGTGTCTTCCGCCTTCAAAATCGGTATTGAAAAAAGTTTCGGTTATGGCAACCGCTGTCTCTTCGGAAATGAAACGGGCGGGCATAACCAGAATGTTGGCATTGTTGTGCTGGCGAACCAACGCAGCAATTTCGGGAGACCAGCAAAGACCGGCACGTACATTCGGGTATTTGTTTGCAGTCATGGCCATTCCATTGCCAGTACCGCATATCAGAATGCCCATTTGCTCCGGATTTTCAGAAATGATGCGGGCTAAAGGATGAGCAAAGTCAGGGTAATCCACACTTTCGGTACTGTGCGTACCTAAATCCTCGAACTCGAAACGGTCGGCAAATCTGCTTTTCAACTGCTCTTTCAAAGCATAGCCTGCATGGTCTGATGCGATAACTATTTTCATATTACGCTATTTTTATTGAAGAGGGCAAAAATACATTTTTTATCCGTGTTGCGAATCTGTTTTTTTGCCTCTGCTTTATAGTAATCTTATTTTTCCTTTTAATTTTTAAAAGATGATAATGATATTAACCCTGTTGATTTCGTTTGTATC
>CAVIPZ010000269.1:0-2057 GCA_963644715.1 bacterium
ACAATATTATAATAATATGGATTTTAGCTTGAACAAAAGAGAAGAACTTTTCTTGCAAATGATTCGCAAATTTGCTGCTGAAGAAGTTCAACCGCTGGCTGCCGAAGTCGATGACCAGGAACGTTTTCCCGTCGAGACGGTCGAAAAGATGGCCCGCATAGGCATTATGGGCATTCCTATCCCCGTGGAATACGGCGGGCAGGGCGGCACCAACCAAATGTACATCAAGGCAGTAGAAGAACTGTCGAAGGTTTGCGCCACCACCGGCGTGATTGTAAGCGCACACACTTCACTCTGCATGAACCCGATTCTGGAGTTCGGCACGGAAGAACAGAAGATGAAATATTTGCCTAAACTGGCCTCCGGAGAATGGATCGGCGCATTCGGCCTTACAGAGCCCAATGCCGGCACCGACGCCGCCATGCAGCAGACCACGGCCGTGCTTGACGGCAACGAATGGGTGCTCAACGGCAGCAAGATCTTCATCACCAATGCCGGCTACGCCCACGTATATGTGGTTATGGCCATGACGGACAAGTCGCAGGGCACAAGAGGCATCTCCGCATTCATCGTCGAGAAAGACACACCGGGTTTCTCTATCGGCAAGAAAGAGAAAAAGATGGGCATCCGCGGTTCTGCCACCTGCGAACTGATATTCGAGAATTGCCGCATTCCTAAAGAGAACCTGCTGGGCGAAATGGGCAAAGGCTTCAAAATTGCCATGATGACCCTCGACGGCGGCCGTATCGGCATCGCTTCCCAGGCACTCGGCATCGCCCAAGGCGCTATGGACGTCACCGTCAAGTACACGAAAGAGAGAAAACAGTTCGGCAAGCCTATCAGCGCTTTCCAGAACACGCAGTTCCAGATGGCCGACCTCCAAGCCAAAATCGAGGCCGCCCGCCTGCTGGTCTATAAGGCCGCTTGGAAGAAAGACATGCATCTCCCTTATTCCGTTGACGCTGCCATGGCTAAACTCTTCGCCGCTGACACGGCTATGGAGACGACAACCAAATGCCTCCAGTTCCACGGCGGTTACGGCTATACCCGCGAGTATGAAATAGAACGTATGATGCGCGACGCCAAGATCACAGAAATCTACGAAGGTACTTCAGAGGTCCAGAGAATGGTCATCGCCGGACAATTGTTCAAATAATCAACTTACACCACAAGAGACTATGAATATTATTGTAACGATAAAACAGGTTCCCAACACTAATGTCATTAAGATTGACCCTGTCAAGGGCACGCTGATCAGGGAAGGCGTCCCCAGCATTTTGAACCCGGACGACGCATCCGCCCTTGAAATGGCGCTGCAGCTGAAAGACAAGTTCGGCGCACACGTGACCGTGCTTACGATGGGACCGCTTCAAGCAGATGTCATCTGCCGTGAGGCTTTCGCTATGGGCGCCGACCGTGCCGTGCTTTTGTCTGACCGCAAATTTGCAGGCGCCGATACGCTGGCCACCTCCTACGCCCTTTCTTGCGCCGTACGCGAAATCGGCTACGACCTCATCCTTGCAGGTCGCCAGGCTATCGACGGCGACACGGCCCAGACGCCCGTTTCACTGGCTCAGCACCTTGACCTCCCGCAGGTCACCTACGCCATGAACCTCGAATTCGACGGCAACAAAAAATGCACCGTGACGAAAGAGACCGAAGAGGGATACCAGATTCTCGAAGTGGAAACCCCTTGCGTGCTCACTGTGCTCTCTTCTGCCTTGAAGCCCCGCTACATGACCGTGAAAGGCATTATGGAAGCTTACGACAAGGAAGTTGAAGTGTGGAGTGCCGACAAACTTCAGGTGGACGAAAAACGCCTCGGACTCTCCGGATCCCCGACCCGCGTGAAAAAGTCCTTCGCCAAACCGCAGAAACAGCCCGGCGAGATCTTTGAAGTGAGCCCAGATGAGGCTGTCGAGCTTATCGTCAACAAACTGAAAGAGAAACATATTATTTAACCGAGAACCGAACAAAAATGGAAAAATCCGATTATAAGAACATTTATGTATTCGTTGAACAGCGCGACGGCATCATCCAACCCGTAGCACTGGAAC
>CAVIPZ010000270.1:0-2055 GCA_963644715.1 bacterium
GAACAATCTGGTGCTCTATTGCCTTGGAATGGCGTATCTGGAAGTCAATGAACCCGACAAGGCGGTGGAATATTTGAAGCAGGCTATGTCGTATTCATTCGCGAACAACGAGAAAACAGCTATATACAAAGCATTGGGCGAAGCCTATCACCAAATGGGCGACGAGCAGGCCGCTGCCCAGTACCGGAAAAAGGCCGGTCAGAGGTAATGTTTTTTTTGTATCTTTGCCGCCAATTTAAAAATCAAAAATGGATAAGAATACAGTTATTGGGTTGCTTTTGATTTTTGGACTGTTCATAGGCTTCAGCTTCTATCAGACCAACAAGAACAAAAAGCTTGCAGAAGAGCAGGCAGCAGCAAGGGCAATGGAGGCGGAGCAACATCCCGAAGACACGGTTAACCTCTCTCTGTCGGCTTCAGCCCCGGATACGGCCGCTGCCGTTGCGGCAGACAAGAAACTCTCGCCCGCTCAAGCTTTCTCTAACCCCCAAGTGGCCGACCCCGCCGATTATGTCGTGGAAACCAACAAGGCCGTCTATGTCTTCAGCAAGAAAGGCGGATACCTCAAAAACGCTTACCTCAAAGACATTTACCGCTATACCCCCAAAGACTCGGCCAAGCAGACACTCGAACTCTTTGAGGGCGGCACTGACAAGATGAACATCGGGCTGATGCTCTACGACCAGACCGAAGTGAACACCCAGGACTGCTGGTTCCTGTCGGAAGTGCAAGACACGCTCACCGTCAAAGAGGGCAAAAAGTCGCTCTCGCTGCGCCTTTACCCCAACTACAAGGGCGACTCGGTGGAGTGCGGTATGCTCGACAACGCTTCTTATATCGAATATCTTTACACATTCGACGCCGATGATTACCGTTTCGGATTCAAGGTGCGCTTCGTCAATATGGAAGAGTACCTCTATCCCAACAAAAACACCTATACGCTGGAATGGAATGCCCGCCCGCGTCTGGTGGAGAAGAACTACGAAAACGAGAAGAATATCACTTCCGTCTATTATATGGACAATGTGGACGATGTGGAACACCTCGATGAACGCAAGGACGACCGCAAGGAGTTCACATCCCCGCTCAAATGGGTCTCGTTCAAACAGCAGTTCTTCACTACTTGCCTGATTGTGGACGACCAGCCGTTCCAGTCCGGAACGCTGTCGGTGACATTGCCCGACAATGCTGAAACCTCTGTGCTGAAGAACTGCTCCGCCGAACTTGACTTCGATGTCGAGAACCTTAACACCGGCGATTTCGGCATGTCCGTCTATCTTGGCCCCAACCAGTACAAGCAACTCAAGGGCTACGGGCTCAATCTGGAGCGTCAAGTGCCGCTCGGGTGGGGGTTCTTTCTGCTGCATTGGGTCAACCGTTTCGCCATCATTCCGGTGTTCAACTGGCTGGAGGCTTACGGTCTCAGTTACGGTCTCATCATCCTCATCCTGACCGTCATTCTGAAAGTGGTGCTGTTGCCCGTAAGTTACAAGACCTATATGTCTTCGGCCAAGATGCGCGCGCTCAAGCCCGAGATCGAGGCCATCAATGCACGTTACCCCAAAGACGATGATATGATGAAGAAACAGCAGGCTACGATGACCCTGTACCGCAGCGCGGGCGTGAAACCCGCCGGCGGCTGCCTCCCCATGCTCCTGCAAATGCCGATTCTCATCGCCATGTACCGCTTCTTCCCCTCGGCTTACGAACTTCGACAGAAGTCGTTCCTGTGGGCGGAAGACCTGTCCACATACGATTCAATTTGGGACTTCGGTCACCACATCCCGCTTTACGGCGACCACATGAGCCTTTTCACCATACTGATGACCATCGCCACGATAGTCTATACTTGGCTCAACAACAAACTGATGAATACTACGCAGGGCAACAAGGACCAGCAGCGTATGATGAATATCATGATGTACATGATGCCCGTGATGTTCCTGTTCATGTTCAACAACTTCTCTTCGGCATTGACCTACTATTATTTGCTCTTCAACCTGTTAACATTTGCCCAGATGTTCATCTTCCGGATGGCAGTCAATGAGAACAAAC
>CAVIPZ010000271.1:0-2052 GCA_963644715.1 bacterium
CTTTATACCTGTCCTAAAGTAACCACTATGACAGATGTGGAGCAGGTGTTCTCAACGGTTCCGGCTCTTGGTGTCGGCAATAGTTTCATCGCCTTAAGATATTCGGGCGGCAACTCCAGCGGCAAAGCCTTGAGCATTGATGACATTGTGGTTGAACTTATCCCGAGTTGTGCAAGACCTGCAGGACTTGCCGTCACGTCGGTTGCGCCCACATCTGTTGACCTTGCCTGGACAGAGACGGGCACGGCCACGGCCTGGAACATCGAGTACGGGGCGCAAGGATTTGCGCAAGGCACCGGCACCGTGGTGGCTGCGGCTACCAATCCTTTCTCGGTGACAGGTCTTACGGCGGCTGAACGCTACGACTTCTATGTGCAGGCATCTTGCGGCGCCGGCGAAACCAGCAATTGGCGCGGTCCTGTGTCCGCTACGGCCGGAAGTCACAATATGCCCACGACAGGCACTACAACCGTGACTATGTGCGACGGCATCATCTATGACGACGGCGGCGCTGAAGCCAACTATTCTGGAGGCTGTAACGGATACCTTGTCATTAACCCTGAAATTGCCGGCAATATGATAAAAGTTACAGGCATCGGCAGTTATGCCACCGAGGGCGACTGGGATTTCCTGAACATCTATGACGGCTCTGACGACAGCGGCGAGCTGCTCTTCTCAACGCGCGGAACCTATTCCGGCACAATTCCGGACTGCATCTCCACAACGGGATCTGTCACGCTCCGTTTCATGTCTGACGGCAGCAGCCAATATGCCGGCTTTGCATTGCGTGTCTCCTGCGTTGACTCCACCGAGCCCGGTCCAGGTCCTGAGCCGCAAGACACTTGCTATGCCCCGGAAAACTTGGTTGTCAATGACATCACCGTTAACAGCGCCACCCTTTCGTGGACGCAGCAAGGCGAGCCAGACGGCTGGAGGCTCTATTTGAGAAAGGGAACAGAAGAGTGGACCTCAACAAACATTGCCGCACCTGCACCGTACGCACTCACAGACCTTGCACCCGAGAGCAACTATGAGGCTTACATAGTGGCCGTTTGCGACGACACGGTCAGTATGCCTTCCAACACCGTAACGTTCACCACACTGCCTGACGGCATTGAGGACTACCTCTTGGGGCAGACCAAACTCTACCCGAATCCCACGACCAGCAGCGTGACTATCGTCAACAGCAATTGCACAATAGAAAAAGTGGAGGTGTATGACGTTTATGGACAGACCGTTTGCAGAATGATTGTTAACGGCAGCAGTGTAGTGGTGCCTGCCGAAGACCTTTCAGCCGGCATGTACTTTGCAAGAATATTCACCGACAGAGGAACCGTTGTGAAGCCTTTCACGAAGCGGTAATCCTGGTGTTGTTCATCTTTTTTTAGCAGGGGCGCGCCGAAAGGCGCGCCCCTGCTTTGTTTTGCGTTTTGCGTTGAAAAGGTGAACGGGTGACTGTATTTTTTTTCGTTGCTCTTTCTAAAAAACGCTATCTTTGCGGCCGCTACAGATAAATCCTTATGCTGAAAAGAACAATCATCCTGTTCGGCGTATGCTTGCTCGCAAGTCTCCCCACTTTTGCCCAAGCAAAAGCGCTCACGATTCTGCACACCAACGACACCCACAGCCAGATTGAGCCCTATACTTACAAGGCTGACACCAACGTCGGCGGCTTCCTTCGCCGTGAGGCTTTCATCAGAGAGGAGCGTGCCGCCCATCCCGATCTGTTGCTGTTTGATGCCGGCGATTTCTCGCAAGGAACGCCCTATTTCAACTTCTTCAAGGGTTATATGGAGATACGGCTGATGAATGCGATGCGCTATGATGCGGTCGCCCTCGGCAACCACGAGTTTGACAACGGCTCGGCTGCTCTGGCTAAAAGACTCCGAAAGGCCGACTTCCAGGCATTATGCGCCAATTATCTTTTCCACAACAAAAAACTGGCCAAGACGGTCAAGCCGTTTGCCGTATTCAGTCGCGGCGGACTGACAATCGGTGTTTTCGGGCTCACCGCAGACCTTAAGGGACTGGTGTCACCAGAAACGGCTGCTG
>CAVIPZ010000272.1:0-2048 GCA_963644715.1 bacterium
AAAAGTATTAATCTTCCATAGGCATCCTCCTTTCCTTATTTTGTTCGCCATTCCAAAGTTTGAGACGTTTCTTTATCTCATTCTCAGGAAGACGAGGGTTAATTGCTTTGAGTAACGTCAGTTTCTTATAGGCTATTTCCAATGAAATCATCCCAGTATCAACCAACTTGTCAAAGACATATAATATTCCTTTTACATCTACACCGTCATTCATTGCGGATGTTCGAAGTTTGCGGCCTCCTGAAAGCAGAACGCAGCCATTTTGCTTGGCATAATACCAAACGGAGCAATCTGTCAGCGAAACATTTGTGTTCTTGCCATATAGTTGTTTCAGCTTATTGATTTCTACAATCTCATCAAATCCAAATTTTACGACATGCAACCTTCCTCTTACTTCGAACTCCGCCACCGCAGCCTTTTGTTTATCTTGTCGCAATTCAGAAATTACAAAGTCAGTGGTATGAACCTCCCATGGTAAACGGAAGAATTCATCCAGCAAGCCTACATCATACAGGTCAATGAACATATTGGTATTATTTACTACTATCTGCTTCATTAAACGACATTAAGATGTTTGCGTACTGTAGTTACTGTAGAGTGCAACAAAGAAGCAGCTTTTGATGTACTGATAAGGTCTTTGGCTGCAGCGGCATATACAAGAGTCTCAAACCTTTCGGAAAGGTCTTCCTTGTAACATGACATTTCGATATAGTGACGCAAAGAAGGGTTCTGACGCTTGCGGATATTATAACTTTTGTATCTGCTGTCGCTCACGATTTCCAGTTCGTTGAGTTTATGCATGATAGCGTCAATGGAGATGCCATACACCAATTGCAACTTTCTAAGTTCAGATAGAGATATCTTTTCACCGGGACTGAAAATACTTTGCAAAGTGGCCGAAGGAAGCAACATCTCGCTAGCAAAAGCATTGCATAATTTTTCCTGCTGGCGTGGGGTAAGTTCTTTTGAGAACCTATCATTATATAATAGGTGACCTAATTCATGCATGCCCGTGAAACGGCGGCGTTCCACATGCTTTTGGGCACTATTAAGTACCACGATACAGTCCTTATCACTCACAATACCACTAACACCATCGAAACCTTCCGGGGCTTCTGTAGCAATCACTTTAATACCTTTTGATTCCAAAATATCCTGCACATTACCTATCGCATCTTCACCAAGATTCCAGTCATGACGTACCTGCTGAGCCAAATCGCGCATTTGCTCAGGTGTAGAAACCGAAGAACCAGCACTACGACATATACAACCGGACGGTTTCCCTAAAATTTCTTCTATTTCAAGATAACGTTCTATCTGGTCTTGAATTTGAACCTTCAGGGCATTAACATCCTTGACGCTAGTATCAGATTTCTTTCTGAAAGATACTTGAAAATGATTTGCGTCAAAGGTAAACGGACGCAGAAAAAACTCCAAGTCCACATCCAAAGCCGTTGCTAGGGCAATCATAATAGTACTGGTAGGCTTCATCTTTGCCGATTCGTACTTCGAGATGGCTTGTTTTGAGACTAGCCCTCCTATAAGTTTCACCAGTTGGTCCATTGAAATCTTCTTCAAGACTCTGGCTTGCTTTAGTCGCTGTGCGAATATTTCTATTTCCGTCATTGCCATACATTCTTTATTTTGTTGACAAAGTTACAAATATTCCACGAATGTAAACAATGAAGTCTAAGAAAATTTCATTTCAAGGTTGATTTTTTGCTTGTTTTGGCAAAAATGTCAACCAAAAGATAAGAAAGGGAAGTAAAATTAAAGTTAGAGCGCTACACCAAACTTGCAACGCTCTAACCCAATATAAAGTATCCAATGGCTAGAAGGAAACAATGTTGTATTGCTTCATAACCTTGCGCCTATACTCCGACCGGCTCATCGTACCGACCTCTTTCTTTTTTTACACATCACCCACCCATATCGGGTTGCGTTAAAAATACCCACCAATTTGACTTTCCAATAATATATTGACTTTTTGTATACAGTGTTTCCCACGGTCCACAAAGTTTGTCCATTGTATTAAATATCCACAAGAT
>CAVIPZ010000273.1:0-2030 GCA_963644715.1 bacterium
GTATTGTTCTTATGTCCGCAAAGGTAACGAATTATGTGCGTCAAACTACATCTTCACGCGAAAATCATACAAAAAGAACATTCTTTTGCTGCAATGAGTAATGAAAGAGTGAAAAACCACACGTAACTTTGCACCCGAACAGCAAGAACTAACGAAATGATGAAGAAACGACTGCTATCAATCCTATGTGTCATGAGCAGCATACTGCCTGCCGCCCACGCTCTGACGCTCGACGAGTGTCTGCAGTTGGCTCGCGAAAACTATCCGGCCATCCAGCAGTATAACCTCATAGCGGCAGCAAAAGACTACGACATCAGCAACGTCAGCAAGGCATGGCTGCCCCAGATTTCGGTGCAGGCAGGAGCATACGCATTTACCGATATTATCCAGTCGGACAGCAGGATAGGCCAAATGGGCATAGGCCTCGACAACTATGTGGTCAGCGGCAATGTCACCGTAAAGCAGACCATCTATGACGGCGGTCAGATTGCCGCCGGCAAACGCGCTCACGCAGCAAGCGCAGAGGCGGAGGCTCGACAGACGGATGTTACCTTATATAATATAAAAGAACGCGTACAACAAATCTTCTTCGGCATTCTCCTTCTTGACGAGCAACTGAAGCAAAACGATCTGCTGCAGGCAGACTTGACGGTGAGCCTAAAGACCGTGGAGGAAATGATGAAGGGCGGCATTGCCAACCAAACCGACTTGGACGCTCTGCGCGTGGAGCTTCTCAATGCACGGCAGCAGCGAGATGCCTACGAAGCATCGCGCACGGCCTACATGAAGATGCTCGGTACGTTTGTTGGCAAACCGCTTGACAGCGTAACCGTTCTTGTGAAACCTGCAATGCAGGCGCAAAGCAGCGGCAATGCATCGTTACGCCCGGAGATGGCGTCCTTTTCTTCGCAAGACCATCTGCTCGAAGTTCAACGCCAAAAGCTCAGGCACAGCCTACGCCCAACCGTAGGCTTTGTGGGTGTGGGGTTGTTGCACACGAAGGTGTCCGATGTGGTGAACTCAGGCATGCTGCTCGGCGGACTGTCGGTGTCGTGGAACATCGGGGCCCTCTACACCCGCAAGAACGACCTCAAGAAACTGGCCGCGCAGCAACAGCGGAATGAAGTGCAGCGACAGACATTTCTCTTCCAGAACAATCTGCAGCAGGAGGAAACAAGCGGCACCATCACGGCTCTGCGCAAACAACTGGCAAGCGACGACGAGATAGTGCGGCTGCGCGAGAGCATACGCAACATGGCCGACCGCAAAGTGGCGGCAGGCACGGAGAGCGTCAACGAACTGGTGCGCGACATCAATGCGGTGAGTAGGGCGCGCGGCTGGCGGGCCATACACGAAGTGCAGCTGCTTAAGGCAATATATGAACTGAAGAATTTGAATGGCAATTAATAAAGGTGGCATTTAGAACCCACCTAAAAACAAAGACAGACATGAAACAGAACATATTTACAATGATGGTGTTGAGTGCAGTAGTTGCAGCTTGCACCGATAACGAGAAAGACTATGATGCCACTGGCACCTTCGAGGCTACCGAGGTGACGGTGTCGGCCGAGCAAAACGGCCGTCTGCTGGCTTTCAGCGTGAACGAGGGCGACCGCGTGACAACAGGACAGCAGGTGGCGCTGATCGACACCACCCAACTCTATCTGAAAGCAAGGCAGATAGGAGCCACCCGACTGGTGTATGCCTCGCAACGCCCCGACCAGACAAAACAGGTGGCAGCCCTGCGGCAGCAACTGGCCAAGGCCCGGCAAGAACAGCAGCGCTTTGCCGGCCTGGTGAAAGACGGGGCCGCCAACCGCAAGATGCTCGAGGATGCCGAGAGCCAGGTGAAGGTGTTGGAGAGACAGTTGACGGCCCTGCAGTCGTCGCTGGCCACCTCCACCAACAGCCTCAACGCACAGATGGGCACGGCCGACGTGCAGCGGCTGCAGGTGGCCGACGAACTGCGCAAGTGTCATGTAGAGGCTCCCATCACCGGCACGGTGCTCGACAAAGACATGGAGCGGGGC
>CAVIPZ010000274.1:0-2025 GCA_963644715.1 bacterium
GTATCATCATAGGATGTCATTGATACGTTAAGTACGGTTTCAAAAAGAGTGTCAGTTGCTGCTAAGGCACGGCAAAAGTAATCTTTTTTTGTCAACCGATAGAATGTGTATTTTTGTGCGTTTTTTTAATGAACTGATATGTCTTCCTTATTTGCCCACATAAAGAATATTTTTTCGGGAAATCACAGTCATGCCGACTCTGACGATCCGCTTTTCTCAAGACATGGTAAAGTCGGCATTTCTCTGTCGGGCGGCGCTGCGTTGGGGTATGCCCATATTGGCGTGTTGCAGGCCATTGACGAGGCCGGCATCCGGCTTGGCTGCATAACAGGCACCTCGATGGGGGCAATTATGGGGATGATGTATGCGGCAGGCTACAAGCCGCAGGAAATCAGGAAGATTGTTAAAGACGAAAAGATGAACCACCTTGCGGTGTTGGCATTGCCCGGATTGCACCATAAGGGCGGTATTGTAAGCACAGAGAGGATTCAGCGCATACTTTTGCACTATGTTCCACATAACAATTTTGACCGCTTGCCGACTCGTTTTTATTGTTGCACTTCCAATATGAATACGTTGAAGCCTGTTTACCGTGGGCACGGCGACCAGCTGGTGCAATATGTGATGGCGTCGGCGGCAATGCCCGCTGTGTTCGCGCCCGTCTCTATCCAAAACGAGTATTATGTCGATGGCGGCATACACGACAACTTGCCGATACAGCCGCTTATTGACGAGCAGTGCGACATCCGTATAGCCTCGTATCTGACCATTGAGAAGCCGGGCAAGGCCGACAATCCGCTGACTATGTGGTTGCATGCCTATTCCTATTGCACTTATGCCACATCGTTCCGTCATTTGTCCCGATTCGACCATGTCATCCCGGTGGACCCTGACAAGTATTGGCTGAACGACTTTAAACATATCGACGAATTGTATGAAATCGGATATCATGCGGGGAAACGATACTTCAAGGAACTAAGGAAAAAGGGTAAGACACACGAATGAAAAGCCGCTGTATAAGAGGCGGAAGCTTTTACGGCTTGCCAATTTCAAAGAATGGTCAATCACCCAACTCTAATTGGTTTTTCACTAACTGGTAATATTTTCCTTTTAGGGAGGTCAATTCTGTATGCGTACCTTGTTCTACAATTTTCCCTTTGTCAAGAACTACGATTTTGTCTGCATTTTTCACTGTGCTTAACCGATGTGCAATAATCAATACTGTTTTTCCTTTAAAAAAAACATTCAGATTGTCCATGATGGCACGCTCGTTGTTGGCATCCAGAGAATTCGTGGCCTCATCAAAAAAGATATATTCCGGATTTCTGTAAACTGCACGGGCTATTAGAATCCGTTGACGCTCTCCTCCGCTGACTGGAAGCCCAGTTTCTCCTATTTTAGTATGCACACCCATAGGCAAATCCCTCACAAAATCCTCCAAATATGCAATCCGAATTGCATTCTCAAGTTTTTGCGTGTTTGGGTCTTTCTCGTTTATGGCAATATTGTCTGCAACCGTTCCGCTGAAAATGTATCCGTCTTGCATCACGACGCCACACTTGCTGCGCCAATCGTCACAATTTATGGTTGCAATATCATTGTTGCCTAACATCAGATGCCCTTTAGACACAGGGTAAAAACCAAGCAGCAATTTCAGCAGCGTCGTTTTTCCACTTCCGCTCACTCCTACAATAGCGGTGACTTTGTGGTGATTGATTTTCAAACAGATGTTGTTCAATATCAACGGGTTCATTGTTCCAGGATACTTGAAATGCACATTTTCAAAGGTCAGTCCTTTGTTAAGAGAAGAGGGGTTCATCAGAGGTTTTTGCTCATTTTCTTCCTTTGGACTTTCTGTAATCTCTTTGACGCGGTCATTTGACAATTTGGCATATTGCACATTTTTAGAAAAACGCAACAACTGATTGACAGGGCTGGTCAGTTGTCCCAACAAAAAAGCTGTTGTCATCATTGTGCCTATCGTGATTTGTCCACGTATGACCAACAATGCGCACAGTCCGGTCA
>CAVIPZ010000275.1:0-2019 GCA_963644715.1 bacterium
CCGAAGGCTCCACCCTCGGCGTTGCCTCAATCGTGGTCAGTATGCTCTCCTTCAAGAGCATCCCGCTCGCCATCATCGGCGGTATCCTCACCGGCGCGGCCATCGGCGCGGTCAACGGCTTCTTCCATGTGAAGTTCAAGCTGCCGAGCTTCATCGTCACGATTTGTACGATGTACCTCTTCCGCGGCGTCTGTGCCTACATGACAACGGAAACGGCCGTCCCCGCCAGCGCCGCGATCAAGGCGTTGGACAACAACACGCTGAAGATCTGCGTCACCGTCGCTGTTCTCGCGATTGCCTGGTTCCTCTTCTCCTGCACGCGCATCGGGAACGACGTCAAGGCGATCGGCTCCGGTGAAACCGCTGCCCGCTTCTCCGGCGTCCGCGTTGACCTCGTGAAATTCCTGGTCTTCGTCGCGGCCGGTGCCCTGACCGGTCTGGCGGCTTTCGTCAACGTCATCAAGGTCGGCTCCATTACCGCTACCGCCGGCAACCAGCTCGAGACCCAGATTCTGATCTCCCTGGTTCTGGGCGGCCTGCCGATCACCGGCGGCGCTAAGGTCCGTTTCTCCAACGTGATCGTCGGTACGCTGATGTACACCGTTCTCAACAACGGCTTGGTCATGATGGGCTACGAATCCGCTACGCAGCAGTTGATCAAGGGCGTGATCTTCCTGATCTTCGTCGCCCTCACCATCGACCGCAAGGCCCTGAAGGTGATCAAGTAATTCACTCTCAAACAAATTCTTCTGAAATGAAAGCCGGGACGCGAATACGCCCCGGCTTTTCTTATGGAAGGCAATCAAAAAAAGCGTCCGTTTCCGGACGCCCTCATGTTTTGTTATTTCAGTTACCCAATCACCTCGGCAATGCAAACAGATTTATCCGCTAATTTTTCTTGACTCTACAACAGTTATAGAGTTTATAATACAAGAGTCATTAAATGCAAAGAGGAAACAAGCGCAATGGAAAAGAACTTAACCACCGGCAGCGTATTCAAAAATGTCATTCTGTTTTCGCTGCCGTACCTACTCTCGTATTTCTTGCAGACACTCTATGGTATGGCTGACCTGTTCATCATCGGTCAGTTTGAGGGCGTTGCCGGCACGACTGCCGTTTCTATCGGCTCGCAAGTCATGCATATGCTCACGGTGATGATCGTCGGGCTTGCTATGGGAACGACTGTCAGTATCGGGCAAGCCATCGGCGCGGGCGACCGACGAAAGGCGGCAAAGGCTGTGGGCAATACCGTGACACTGTTTATGGCGGTATCTGTCGCGCTGATGGGTGTTTTGTTGGTGTTGGTGCATCCCATCATTTCCGCCATGTCCACTCCGACGGAAGCCGTGGACGGTACGGCGGCATACCTTACCATCTGCTTTATCGGCATTCCCTTTATCACTGCATATAACATTATCAGCTCCATTTTCCGTGGTATGGGCGACAGCAAAAATCCGATGTACTTTATCGCCATTGCCTGTGCCGCCAACATCGGCTTGGACTATCTGTTTATGGGCGCTTTTCGTCTCGGCCCTGCCGGAGCAGCGCTGGGCACAACGTTATCTCAAGCCATCAGCGTAGCCGTTTCTTTGGCCGTAATTCTGAAAAGGAAGAGTATTGCGCTGAAAAAAGATGACTTCAAGCCGGACCGCTCGGTGATGGGCAGGATTCTTCAAATCGGCGTCCCTATCGCTTTTCAAGACGGTCTGATTCAAATCGCGTTTATTGTCATTACGATTATTGCCAACCAGAGAGGCCTGAATGACGCTGCGGCAGTCGGTATTGTAGAGAAGGTAATGAGCTTTCTGTTCCTGGTCCCGTCTTCGATGCTTTCCACGGTTTCGGCGCTGGGCGCGCAGAATAACGGAGCAGGCAAACCGGAACGTGCTATACAGACGCTGCGATATGCGGTCCTGATTGCAGTAGGTTTTGGCATTCTTGCTTCAATCACCATTCAGTTCACAGCAGAGTCTATCGTAGCCATGTTCACAGACCCGACCACAGCGGACGGTGCAAAGG
>CAVIPZ010000276.1:0-2012 GCA_963644715.1 bacterium
GCTGTCGTGTTTGTGATGGCGCTGGCAACGCTGGTGACCTCTACACTACAGATGTATGTGCTTGTTCCCCTTAACATTACCTTTTTGCAGACCATTGTCTTCATTTTGGTGATTGCCGCGCTCGTTCAGATGGTGGAAATTATGCTCAAGAAGATGAGCCCCTCCCTTTACAAGGCTCTCGGCGTATATCTCCCTCTGATTACCACCAACTGCGCCGTTTTAGGCATCGCTATCAAGGTGACTGAGCAGCCGATTATTGCTGCACACGGGTTCTCCATTCTCGACAGCACCCTCTATGCCGTGGCTATCGCTGTCGGTTTCACGTTGGCAATTGTTATCTTTGCCGGCATCCGCGAGCAGATGGAACTCGTTGAAATCCCCAAAGGAATGAAAGGCGTGCCTATCGCCCTGATTACGGCCGGCATTCTGGCTATGGCTTTCATGGGCTTTTCAAACCTCGTGTAAGATAAAGTCAACAAGACTTGTTTTACTTTAAAACAGAACGAATGGATGTTTGCAGGAAAATGAAGGTGCATTTTATCGCAATCGGCGGCAGTGCTATGCACAATCTGGCCATCGCGCTGACCCTTAAAGGCTATAAGGTTTCCGGTTCGGACGACGAGATTTTCGACCCTGCCAAAGGACGATTGGCCAAATTCGGAATCTTGCCCGAGGCTTTCGGCTGGTTCCCCGACAAAATCACGGCCGATCTGGACGCTGTCATTGTGGGGATGCACGCCCGTTCAGACAATCCCGAACTGCTCAAGGCTCAAGAACTGAACCTCAAGATCTATTCCTACCCCGAATATCTCTACCAGCAAAGCAAGGACAAGGTCAGGATAGTTGTAGGCGGCAGCCATGGCAAAACGACCATAACGTCGATGATTATCCATGTGCTGCAACAAAATGGCGTGCTTTGCGACTATATGGTTGGCGCACAGCTTGAAGGTTTTGAGGTCATGGTGAAATTGTCTGACGATGCACGTATAATGGTCATTGAGGGTGACGAGTACTTGACTTCACCGCTTGACCGCCGCCCCAAGTTCCACGTCTATCAGCCAACAGTAGGAATTGTCAGCGGCATAGCGTGGGATCATGTCAACGTGTTCCCCACGTTCGACATTTATGTACGTCAGTTTGAGATTTTTGCAGATATGATACCCGCCGGAGGAAAGTTCATCTATTGCGAAGACGACTCCGAACTTAAAAAGTTGGGCGAAAGGCAGATGAAAGCCGACAAGCAACCCTACGGAGTCTATCCGCATCATGTCAAAGACGGTGTCACGTATCTGGACACTCCCTACGGAGAATTTCCGCTTAAGATTTTTGGGCGGCACAATCTTGCCAACCTGAACGCTGCACGTCTCGCTTGCCAAGCAGTGGGCATTGCCGATGAGGATTTCTTCAAGGCTATATCCACTTTCAAAGGTGCTTCCGGGCGACTTCAGTTGGTGGCAAACAACAACAACTGCGCTGTATATAAGGATTTTGCCCACGCCCCATCCAAACTCCGTGCTACCATAACAGCTGTCAGAGAGCAGCATCCTGACCGTAAACTCGTGGCGTGTATGGAATTGCATACGTTCAGCAGCCTTACCGAACAGTTTCTTACGCAATATAAAGGAGCGATGAATGTTGCTGATGTGGCATTTGTCTATTTTTCGCCTAAAGCCGTGGCACTCAAGAAACTGCCTCCCGTACACGCTTCCGTGGTGTATGAGGCTTTCGGATGCCCTGGGCTTCAGGTTTTCGATAATGCCAAACTGCTGCAAGACAAATTGTTGAGCAT
This sequence comes from bacterium, assembly GCA_963644715.1. GTDB lineage: Bacteria > Bacteroidota > Bacteroidia > Bacteroidales > WCHB1-69 > F23-D06. The sequence continues at coordinate 1,790 of CAVIPZ010000276.1, forward strand.
AGACTATCACAACTCGGTACTGCTTTTGATGTCTTCTGGCAATTTTGACGGCATGGACATAACCGGACTGGGCAATAAAATAATATCTTTGCAGGTCTAAAAATAAAACAACAATAAAAAAATCATAACAATGAAAAAATTAAGTTTATCGATGTTGTTGGCTTTGGCATTCCTTTGCGGTTTTGCCCAGCCGAAAATTCAATTTGATCAGACTACCTATGAT